>CAMGDK010000030.1 GCA_946042285.1 uncultured Clostridia bacterium
AATTTATAATAAACAACAATATATAAATAACATTAACACTCTGTGTAAATAAATTACGCAGAGTGTTACCATTACGCTGTTTTACTGTTTAGTTCATTTTTCAGCTTTACTAATATTCTTTTTTCGAGCCTGCTGATATACGATTGAGATATTCCCATACTGTCAGCCATCTGCTTTTGAGTATGACTTTTTTGCCCGTTAAGACCGAAGCGCATAGTCATCAACATTTTTTCCTTATCAGGCAGAGTATCTACAACCTCCATCAACATTCTTTTTTCATCATCGCATTCAATATCATCATACATTTCCTGTGCATCTGTTCCAAGTACATCTCTTAATGTCAATTCGTTACCGTCCCAATCAATAGATAAAGGCTCATCAAATGACATCTCGCTTTTCATATTGCTAATCTTTCTCAAATACATGAGTATTTCATTTTCTATGCATCGAGAGGCATAGGTAGCGAGCTTGATGTTTTTATCAGGATTAAAGGTTTTCACAGCCTTCATAAGACCGATTGTTCCTATCGAAATGAGATCCTCGGTTGAGTCTGTTTTATTTTCAAACTTTTTTGCGATATAAACAACAAGTCTTAAATTATGAATAATTAGCATTTCTCTGTTAGAATCGTCACCTTTTCTAAGCTGTTCTACAATTTTGTTTTCCTCCTCCTTTGACAGCGGAGCAGGTAAGGTTTCCGGTCCGTTTATGTAATAGCATTTTTTAGATTTAAATAATTTACCGATAAGTATTTTTAGCAGTTTTTTCATTTAGCACCTCATATATTTAATATTTCAGGATTGATTATTGCAGAAAAATCACTGTCATCTATTTGAGATAACGCAATATATACTCTGTTTGTTTCAAAAGAGTCTTTACCGTTTGACACAACCAGCTTATCAGGCTTAAAAGCATTCAGCACCCCCTCTCCTCCTACTGTATTGTACGGTATAACTCGCTCTGTGCAATTACAAATTTTATCCTTATCTGCAATTATTACCGGATAATCGGAAAAGGGCTCCTTTAGCTTGTTACCGCTGTCAACAAAAGCATATAAATTATATGTGTTGCCGTTTTTTGATACACTTAGACGATATAATTCACTTGATGCAATTGTTTTGTTGTAAAGCTTTATTATCAAAACAGAAAGTAAATAAGCCACTGCCGCACTTACTATCAACACTTTGGCAGATAAATCAAAATACACAACACTGTTTTTAAGAGCAATTCCATTCGGCTTGAATAAAAGAATAATGGCAATAATTATACCTAAAAATATCATGTTGCTAAAATAAAAAATGCAAACTGCTTTTAAATATTTGGTAATTCTTTTGAATTTGAATGATATTAGAACGATGATCATTGAAGCTATAATCTTGCCGATAGCAGTAACTAAAACATTCAATTCATCAATAAAAATAACCTGCGAATATAATCCTCCAAATGCAGCTGCCGACAAAAGTCTTACTACACCGGTGCTTTCCTTAAGTAAAAGATTAGTTAATTTCAAAAGGAGATATGTAATAAAAAAGTTTACGACGAATAGCACATCTGCGTAAATAACCATAAAACCCCTCCCACGACTACAATTATAGTCATGGTGAGGGGTTAAATTTGTCGTAATTACTCTTCTATTTCAATTGTTTCTATTACCACATCATAAACGGGCTTATCAGACATTCCGGTACGGACATTAGCAATATCCTCAAGCACACCTTCGCCGTCAATCAACTGACCGAATACTGTGTGGTGGAAGTCAAGCCAAGGAGTACCGCCAACCTCTTTATATTTATCAATTACCTCTTGAGGATAGCCTTGATCCTTAAGCTGCTCCATTTGAGCAAGTAACTGATCAGGCACACTTTTTGCCTGAACAACAAAGAATTGCGAGCCGTTAGTATTAGGACCGCTGTTTGCCATTGAAAGAGCGCCGTAATAGTTTCTCTCTTCAATGGAAAATTCATCCTCAAAGGATTTACCCCAAATAGATTCTCCGCCGCATCCCGTACCTGTTGGATCACCGCCCTGAATCATAAAGTCTTTAATTACTCTGTGGAAAATAAGACCGTCGTAGTATCCGTTTTTAGCGTGTGTTACAAAATTTTCAACAGCCTTAGGTGCAGCTTCGGGCTTCAATTCAAAAGCCATGTCACCTCTATTAGTTTTAATTGTTGCTTTAATCATATAGCTTCATCCTTTCATTTATACTTCTGATTCTGTTTATATCAATCTTTTCAACTTCTCGGTCATAGGTTAAAAGACCGTTTAACTCATCCTCTACATCAGTCAGCTGAGTATATACCGTAGCCGACAATCCGTCTTTGATTTGAGGTATTATTGTTTTTTTATACAGTCGTGAATATGCCTTTGTTAAGGACTCCTTTGAGAAGAAAACCTTATAACCAAACATTTTGTTGTTAAATGTGTGGTTTTTTATTTTTAATCCAAGCCCTCCGAATTCCGAAAGAACGTATGCCCGTTCACCTGATTTAACTTTAATCGGAGTAAAATATATATGCTTGGATATGACATCGCTTTTACCCAAATCATGCCAACCGGAAGCAGTGTCGATAATTCGTGTAGAATCAAGCTTTTTCATCATGTTATAAGCTTGTTGACTGTCAAACTGCCCCCATCCCTCGTTAAAGAGCACCCAAATGGCAACACAGGGAGAATTATACAGCTCATCAACAATCTCATCCATTTCCTGATAATAAAGCTCTCTCGCTTTTTTGTCGGTTCTTTTAAAGGTCTTGTAATCAGTGTCATCAAGAGTAATTCCGATAAACGGAAGAATAGATATTTCCGCTCCGTAATTTCCACCGCCGTTTATCATATCCTGCCAAACTAAAATACCGTTAACGTCGCAATAATGATACCAAAGTAATGGTTCAACCTTAATGTGCTTGCGAAGCATATTGAATCCGGCTGACTTGACATATTCTACGTCAAATTTCATGGCTTCATTTGACGGAGGGGTTAATAGACCGTCAGGATAGTATCCTTGATCAAGCAATCCATTGTGAAAATACGGCTTATTATTCAAGAAGAGTCTTTTTACGCCATTGCTGTCAATGCCGAGAGAAAACTTTCTCATACCAAAATATGATTTAATCTTTTCACCGCAAGCCTTGAATGTAACCTTATAGAGAAACGGACTTTCCGGACTCCACGACTTAAAATCCGGTATCATTACGGTATGGTCGGTTGTGTCGGCAATCAGCTCTTCGCCGTCGTAAATCAACACCTCAACATTGTCGGTGCCATTATACTCAAAATGCACCTTTTCACCATCGTAATCAGGTGTTATTCTTACACTTTTTAAGTATTCTTTCGGAGTCGATTCAATCCAAACTGTTTGCCAAATTCCGCTTTGTGCAGTGTACCAAATACCTCCGCGCTTTGTTTTTTGCTTGCCGCGTGAATAACCGTTATCCTCGGTATAATCCTGCGCCTTTACAACAATTTCGTTTTCACCGTCATTAACACAATCGGTTATTTCAAAAGAAAATGCAGTATATCCGCCGTGATGCTCGCCTACAAATCTGCCGTTAACATATACATGTGCTATTTGATCGACGGCACCGAAATTCACAAACACTCTTCCCCTATTAAAGCCATTAGGTAATTCAAAGCATCTTCTGTAAAATAAATACTTGTCCTCACTGCATCTTTGCCTGTTCACCAAGGAAAGCGGTGATTCCGGAGAAAACGGAACACAAATTTTTTCTTTATACGAATCTTTTTCAGGGATGATTTCACTGTTGGAAAACGTAAAATCCCATACACCATTAAGATTTATAAAGCTATCTCGAACAAATTGCGGTCTTGGATATTCCGGTAAAGGATTATTTTTATCAACCTCTTTTCCCCATTTTGTAAACAACATATCTATCACTCACTTACTATTTTACCGTCAATTATTTGTATGCGTCTGTTACAAATCTCAAGTGCTGCCTTTTTATGAGAAACAATAATGCAGGTTACATCCTTCAACGACTTGAGATTTGTGAGAAATTGCTTTTCTGTTTCTTCGTCAAGAGCAGATGTCGCTTCATCAAGAAGCAGTATTGGTGCCTTTGACAACAAGCTCCTTGCAATGGCAAGACGCTGAACCTGACCTTCGGAAAGACCGAGTCCCTTTTCACCTATAACGGTTTCGATACCATCCGGAAGCTCGTCAATAAATTGATCTGAGCAGCTGATTTTTATAGCCTCAAGAATTTCTTGCTGCGCAACATCATCGTTCATAAAGGTAAGATTATCCTTAATAGTACCCGATATAAGCATATTTCCCTGCGGAACATAGGTAAAAAGTCTTCTTGTGCTTTTATCAACAACTATATCTCCGTTAGATGTATGAAGATTTATTGTACCCTCTTGAGTAGTAAATACACCGAGCAAAAGCTTAAGTAAAGTACTTTTACCTATACCGGATATTCCCATTATTGCAACAAAATCACCTTTTTTGATTGATAGTGATGCCTTGTCAAAAATAATATCTCTATCATACTTAAAGCTGATATTGTCAAAGGAAATTGCCTGCATGCTTTTATAGCATTCGTAAATATCCAAATCATCTGAATTTGATTTTTCTTCAAACGGTAAATCGTCTATTTCCTTAAGTCGTTCTGCTGATGCAACAAGAGAATAATATTTCGGCATAACTCCCGAAAGAGAGGCAAAAGGCGACTGCACTTGATTTACAAGTTGTATGATTGCAGTAACCGTGCCGTAGCTCATGCCTGTATTCATAATTCCCCAAGCACCGAATGTAACGGCAAAAACAGTACCGATATTAAAAACCATTCCAAGCCCTGAATTTGCAATTATACTGAAATTGCGTCTTTTCATCCTTGCCTTGAAGTTTTCCTCCTGCAGTTCATCAGTTTGACTGTCGATTTTAGATTCGGCGGAAAATGCTTTAATAACAAGAAGATTTGAAAGAATTTCCTGAATAAACGAGCGGGTTTTACCCTCTGTTTCCTGAACCTTTTTATGTAAGTTCTTTAAAGTCTTTCTAAAGGTTCGCGTTGTTATAAAAACAATTACTCCGCCTACTGTAAAAACGAGAGCAAAAATCTTGTCGATAATTACAAGATATATTAAAGCACCTAAAAGCTTTGCACCGTAAAATGCAATTTGCGGAATTATCGTGGTAAACCCTTCTGCGACAATCCTTACATCATTAAACATCCTATTTTGTAAATCGCCGGTATGGTATGATGTTACGCTAATATAATCCTTGTTTATAACAGAATTGAGCATATACTTTTTGAGTGTCATCTCAAGCTTTGCACTGCACCAATCTGACATAACATTTTTTGTTATATTTAGAAGCATTTGAAAAACAACTAATCCTAAAAGCGCAAAGGCATACTTAGTAACAACACTCATGCTGTGCAACTCTGTCGCTCCGTCAATAATGCTTTTAGACAATCTTGCAAAGAACACTGAGGTAACACCGTAAAATGCATTCAAAAGCACAAGAGTAATCATAACAGGCATTTGTCTTGAGCAAATATTGAATATCCATTTTAAGGTTACCGAATCAAATGTCTTTTTATTTATTTTATCATTACTCAATCGCATGCACCTCTCTTAAAAACATGCCTTTTTAACCAACCGAAAGGTTTTCTTAAGGCAAAATAAATCGGTCTTACAGGTAACAATGCCACCCAAATTTTTGAATAAAGCTTATAAAGCTTTGAATTTTGGCAATCGATATAATGCTTTCCGTTTTTGTAGAATCCTACAAGGACTCCGCATATCATATCATCGGTTACATACTCTCTGTTAAGCAGATTATCACCGACAATAACATAATGATCCTCGTGCACCTCGATTACTCTGTGCATTACATAATTGCCCTTCGGCGTAATATACACAGGAACATCATATTTCTTAAGCCTTTCCTTATTCTTTACAATGATAACATTATCACGCTGATTATGAATTAAAGGCTTCATGGATGTACCGGATGTAAGACCCGTGTATGTCCCGACAGAGTCCAATATTTCCTTTATTGATTTTTCATTTGAATTTATTTTAGACATAGCTTCTCCAAATGTTATTCATCTATATTTTCAAAAAAATCATTTTTACTTTTATCAGGACCAACCTTTGAAAATACAAGTCCAAATTCATTGTTGGGATATTTCTTTACAGTCGAGCAATTCATACTCCAGCTTCCATGCTGCGAAACATGCTTATCATAAGCAACAACGGCAGCTTGATAAGGGGTTTTCCCGTCAAGATCAGTGCTTTTCCTGTTCCAATTCATTTTTACTTTATTCTTCGAGTAATTATGAAGATAAAGCTTTTTCACCTGCCACGCACCGTATTTATCTAACGAATCCGAGAATTTGGTTTCGTCTGCAGCTAACTTAATTGCTTTTTTAATTAAGTAGGCAGTAGTTTTGTGAGTCGGATGACCGTATTCGCCGTTTTCATCATGTGTTACAACAACTTTAGGCTTGTACTTTCTTATTTTTTCAACAAGCACCTTAAGAACATGATCCTCACCGCCCCAAGAGCTTAGAGTCCCTTTGATACCGTCATGATAACCACCCGGAAAATTCAAAAACAGCGGATATGTGCTATTACCCATTGACCACTGACCTGCAAGTGCCTCTCTGACTCTAAGTCTGTCGCGACCTGACATATAAACAGTAATTACATTCTTTTGCCGAACACTTTGATAATACGGTATTGTACCGCCGAAAAACAGAAGCTCGTCATCTCTATGAGCAGAAAACACCATTAAATCGCAGTCACCTACCGACGGTGACTTCCATCGTTCAACTGAAGCACCGACCTTGTCCTTTTCATACACTCTAAGTGTGCAAATACCGTTATTACCCTTTGATTTTTTCAGTTTAATAACAACCTTTTTTGAATTTTCATCAAGTGTATAATATTTGTGAATCATCCTATAACCGTTACCGTCATATTCGTCGAGGACCTCACCGTCAGCGTTATAAGACTTAAAGGTATATTCATTTGTGGTAACATGCCATTTTATCAAAATTCCGTCAGCAATTCTGTCGTCAGGAAGATTGATGGTCATGGTTCCGCCGTTCCAATATGTGTTGACAGTGGAATCGGTTACATTAGATACATTTCCCGTTGAAGCCTTAATTTTACATTTGCCTGTAATATGAATCGGCTCCTTTGATTTACCAAGTACGGTAAAGGTTCGGGTAAGCTTAACATTGTTACCGTCATTGTCATACAGCTTAATTTTAAGCTCCTTAACGCCTGACGACAGCTTAGAAAGCGAAATATAGGAATTATAATCACTGAGATTAACGCTGTAACTGCCAACCTCTTTTTCGAGCTTTATTTCTTTTTTAAATAAATCCAAATCCTCGACATATATTCCTATTTTGTTTATTTCCTTATTTGCCTCAATTGTCCCCGAAATTGAAAATTTCTGTCCCTTATTCAGCACAGTCGGTCGCTTTAAATCATGAGCTTCAACAACAAAATCCTCTTTTTTATATGTCGAGGCTTGCACATTTGCAGGACCTACCATGCACACAACAAAACAGATAATGAAAAACAAAGAGACTATTTGCAATCTTTTCACTTATTACTAACCTCGTCATAAATAAATTTAACAGGATTTTTCTTATTATAGCTTTCAATCTCAGCTTCAACAAGCTTCCTTTCGTCATCTGTCAAAAGCGGATTATTTTCCGGATAATCCCATTTTAAAAGAGGGTTTTGTTTAGTGCAATGCATTTCACCGTTTGAAAGAGTCCAATTCAAAAATAATATTTTTCTCTTGTTTTTAACAAAATACAATGTACCGCTGCTACCTTTAGAGATGTTTTTGAAATAAGCAAGGCTGTTTGCTTCCTTCATCAAAACTCTTATCTGTTGGTCATAAGGTAAATTTCTAAATTGCTTTCTGTTAATAAGAGGAAAAACAATAATACCAAGCACCAACAAAACTAATGCGACAATCACAAACTGTTTAATGCTCATCTTTCAACTCCGATAGTTATAATCTCAAACGGCTTATATTCTACAACATCGGTTTCACCGATAATTTCTTCAAGCATGTTGAGAAGCTTAACCCTGTGTGAAAGCTTAATAGCTCCCCTTCTTCCGTCCTGCTCGCTAAGTCTGATAACAGTCATTTTACCATTCTCCGAACACTTCATTGCCTGAAGGTACAAGGGCTCAAATGTGTCACCGTCATACTTAACATCAGCCTTAATGAGCGGTAAGTTATACTGAAACGCAATTTTGTTAACACCTGCATTTACGGCATTATCAAAATGAGGATAAATCATGTAGCAGAAATCGTGCTTACCCATGTCACTCGTAACATCAGGTCTGATTGTTGCTCGTAGAAGTGATAATGACATTGAGTTTTTATCAAATCCGATGCCGTATTTACCGTCGTTTATTATCGCGATACCGGCATCTGTTTCTGCAAGGTCTGCCCATTTATGATGACACACCTCAAATCTTGCCTGTTGCCATGAGGTATTCTTATGTGTATCTCTTTCGATGAAGCCTGCCGATGTGTCGCACAATGCTTTTCTTGTCAAAAGATTACAGTTAAACTCTGCCTTTGCAAGCTTATGCTTTTCATGCCAATCAACAATGTTTTCTACCTCAATACCTCTGCTTCTTCTAAACAAACGAATTAGCATCGTCCATGTTGATTGTTCGGTATTAAGAACAGTCTTAAATGTTGCCGACTCGCCATCACATTCAATAAGTGATAATTCATCCTTAACATTTATTTCTATTTGCTTGTCCTTATAATTCGGAAGAATGTCCCATGCGTCATAGTTGCCGGGGCAATCGGTATATATCTTAAGCTTGTTAAAATCACCGCTAACCCATTCTCTACCGTCAATTTTATCAACAAGTGACTCTATCGATCCGTCGTTATTGAACTTAATTGAATAGTAAGGAGTTTCTACTGAATCACCAATTGTAATCCATTCACCCGTAAAACGAGTTGCTCTTACCGAAGCACTTGAAAGTGGCTCAATGTTAGGAATAACCCAATTGCCCTTAACACCGTAACGAGTTGCGCTACCTTTTTTGTTAGGAACAAAGGTTAATGCGTCGCGTTTAAAATTCAATGTATTAAAGTATTTAGAGCCGCTGCCGATAATTTTATCAACCTTACTTTCGATTTCGGCATAATCAGCCATAGCATCTTCATAAACAGGATGAATATGAGATCCCGGAAGAATATCGTGAAATTGGTTTATAAGGAGCTTTTTATATGCATCAGTTATTTCATTGTTATTATCTTCATTTCTTAATACAGAAAGAATTTCAGCATCTCTAAGCTTATACTCAAGTCTTCTGTTAGCACGCTTCATTTCGGATTTTGTGGTGAAGGTACCGCGATGCATTTCAAGATAAAGCTCTCCATCCCATGTTTCAAGATTATCATTGCCTGCCAAATTTTTTTCAAGGAATTCAGCTGCGCCAACATGCTCGCATTTCGGCATAATAGAAAGCTTATCAAATCTATGCATAAGCTCAATCATTTCCTCTGTACATCCGGAACCGCCGTCACCGTAGCCAAACATATTCATGGTTTGACCGCCGCTGTCTTTATCTATATACGCCTCCCAATTCTCTTGAATTTGTGAAGGCTCATTCCATGTAATAAAATGAGTCGGAGGAACACATGCGTAAATATCTGTTCCGTCAATTCCGCGCCAAATAAAATTGTTATGAGGGAATCTGTTAGTATCATTCCATGTTGACATTTTGTTTGAAACAAAATAATCCACTCCGCTTTTTTTAAGAATTTGCGGAATTATCCAGCTGTTGCCGAAAACATCAGGCAACCAAGCGTTATTTACTGTTTTGCCAAACATTCTCTTATATGCTTGTTGACCGTAAAGACACTGACGAACAAGTGATTCTGCAGTAGGAATATTGCAGTCGGGCTCAACATACATTGCGCCGACAGGCTCAAACTGACCGTTTGCAACCTTTTCCTTAAGCTCTTCAAAAACATCGGGATAGTATTTTTCCAAAGTTTCGTAAACATAAGGTTGAGTATGAGTGTATTTGAAATCGGGATACTTATCCATCAATCTCAGCTGAATAAGAACAGTACGCAGATTCTTTTGAACAGCGTGAATTCTTCTCCAATAATATGCAATATCAAGATGAGAATGAGCAATCAAGGCAACATCACCGTTTCCTTTGTAATTGTCGTTTGCAAAAACTACATCATCAAGGTATTGTTTACATTCATCGATTCCGTCAAGCTCATCACCTTCAAAATCAATGAGATTCATAGCATTATTAAGCTCTTTATTAAGGAAATTCCTGTAATCCTCATTAAAAAGATCACTCTTAGCAATATTAAGAAGCACCTCAAAATCCCATACAAGATCCTGCACCTTGTGATTAACCGTGCAAATATAAGCTCCTTCAAAAATCTGCCTGCATCCTCTAACAGACAAGGATTCGGGATTTCTCTCGTCATCGGGCTTTGAACGATTGTATCCCATCATATCAAAGTGAAGAGTCTCTCTGTCATTTATGTATGGTGATATTAACATTCTCTCTCTGTTAGGATCAACGCCGCCAACATATTTTCCATTGATTTTAACACAAATCTCGGCAGCAGTTTTAAGAGAAAACCAAAGCTCCCTACCCTGAAGCTCTTTAGGAATATCAACATCCGCTTTAATAAATGCAGTACCGTCAGGTGTAAAATACATATCACCTTTATTAAGCGGTCTGTATTCGTCACTGTAATATTCAAACTCCATCTCAGATACCTGACGGGCATCTCTTATCATGAGATTTTGAATTTCCCACTTATTATCGTAAATATGACGCTTAAGCCATCCAAATCTTAAATCAGTCCATTCCTCAGGACGCATAGAGCGTCTAACAACCTTTATATGTGCCATTTCAATTTCTCCTTATACATCCTGAAAATAAGGCTTTTTACGAATTGCGTTGACCTTAACAGATAAATTTAAATCATTTTTGATTTGCTCTTCAATCCATTTAACACAACGATTAAGGATAAGACATTTTGAACATTCGCCTCTGAATATCAGGGTTAAATTATCACCGTCAACAGATACAAACTCAACCCATCCGCCATCGCCTTGAAGCTTTGGCTGCAATACTGAATTTACATATTTTTCAATCTTATTCATTTCAAACTCCTGCTAATCATTGATAATGTGACAAATCTGCTTTCTAATGCTATCAAGTCTTTTTTTAGCATTGTCCCTGCTCTTATCCCTAATGCTGTAATAGACCTTAATTTTAGGCTCTGTACCGGAGGGACGCACAGCCATCCACGAACCGTCATTCCATATATACTTCAATACATTTTCCTTTGGTAAATCTCTGACACCGATGCTAAAATCAATCACATCATCAATTCCGTCAAATAAGCTCCTTGCGTTATCGCGGAAATAGGTCATAAGTCTTTGTATTTTTTCAGCTCCGTCCTTGCCCTTTAATACAAACGAGTCAAGATAATCGAGATAGTATCCGTATTTTTCGTATATTTCATTAAGAGCTTCAACAAGAGTTTTCCCTTGATTTTTGTACCATGAAGCCATTTGACATATAAGCATTGATGATACAACTGCGTCTTTATCTCTTGCGTGAGTACCTACAAGATAGCCGTAGGACTCCTCATAGCCGATAACAAACTCCTGCGCCTTAGACTCTTCGTACTTGTTGATTTTGTCACCTATATATTTAAAGCCGGTAAGAGTTTCTTCAATTTTAAGTCCAAAATCTCTGCCGATGTCTGCACCGAGTTCTGACGTAACGATAGTTTTAACAAGAGTTGATTTGTCGTTAAGCTGAGCCTTTTTCATTGTAAGAACAAAATTAACAAGAAGTGCTCCTGTTTGATTACCTGTCAGCAGGACATAATCATTACCGCTTTTAACGGCAACTCCAACCCTGTCACAGTCCGGATCTGTGCCTATAACAAGATCAGCGTTAATTTCAGCTGCCTTTTGTATGGAAATTGTAAGAGCATCCTTTTCTTCGGGATTAGGTGAACGAACTGTTGAGAAATTACCGTCGGGAAGCTCCTGTTCCTTAACAACGGTAACATCAAGTCCCTCAAGAACTTTTCTTACAGGTATATTTCCTGTACCATGAAGAGGTGTATATACAATTTTTAAATCACTTTTTTCTTCGTATAACGACTGCTTTTTAACTTCGTTAATAAATGCCGAAAGCTCATTATCACCGATATAGTTAATGAACTCATTTTTTGCATTAAAATCAATTACGGAGTAATCTGTAATTTCATTTATAAATCCAATTGCGTTTTTTGCATCATCGGTACAGAACTGACAACCCTTTTCATCATAAACCTTGTAGCCATTATATTCTTTCGGATTGTGAGATGCAGTAATCATTACACCTGCCGTACAACCGAGATACTTAGTTGTAAATGACAAAACAGGAACAGGTACAACACGGTCGTAGATAAACACCTTTATATCCTGAGAAGAGAATATGTCAGCGGCGATTTGTGCAAATTTGCTTGAGTTATTTCTTGTGTCATAAGCAATAGAAACAGAAATATCACCGCTGTTTTTACTCTTCAAATATCTCGCTAAGCCGAGAGTTGCCTTACCGACAGTGTATTTATTCATTCTGTTTGAACCTGCGCCCATAATTCCTCTGAGTCCGCCTGTACCGAAAGCTAAATCCTTATAGAATCTATCTTCAATCTCTTTTTCGTCGGCAATTGAAGCAAGCTCTGTTTTAGTTTCTTCATCAGAAAATGTTAACCATTGCTGATACTTCTGATAATAATTCATGGCAATCTCTCCATTATCATTATTTAAAATACATGTAGTATTGGCACTTAATCATTCCGTTGTAGAGCTTTCTTCTTTTATCGGCTTTTCTGCCAAAGCATTTTTCAAACTCCTCGTCAGGTGATATAATGCCGTATGACCATCCTTTTTTTGCAACAAATTTTTCGCCCATAATCTTATATAGCCTTTCAGCCTCTTTAAGATCAAGCATACGCTCACCATAGGGCGGATTAGTTATTAGTGTACCTTTCTCTGTCGTAGGACAAAAATACTTAATATCCTTTTGTTCAAGCCTCAAATGCTTATCAACGCCGATTCTTTTAGCATTGTTCATTGTTAATTCCAATGCATGAAAATCAATATCACTGCCAAAAGCAACAAAATCCGTATCGGTTTTTATCATATCGTGGCAACGCTCCCTTTCCTGCTTCCATGCAGACTCCGGAACAAATCCCCATCGATCGCACTCAAAATTTCTGTTAATACCCGGTGCAATATTGTGAGCAAGCATAGCTCCCTCAATCAACAAAGTGCCGCTGCCACAAAACGGATCGTACATAGTGTGATAATGTCTCAGCCTTGAAAGACAGCACATTGCCGCTGCAATCGTTTCTCTAATCGGGGCATCATTAGATTCCGGTCTGTACCCTCTTTTGTGAAGAGCTCGTCCGGATGAATCAAGCATCAAAACAACTTCATTTTTCATAATTGAAAAAGAAATTTGATGTACAGGTCCACTCTCCTCAAACCAAGAAATACCGTAATCCTCTTTAAGCGACTCAACAACAGCCTTCTTAATAATTTTCTGGCAATCCGGCACCGAATGAAGCGCAGAGCTAATACTGTAACCCTTAACAGGAAACGTGTCCGTGCTACCGATAAAATCCGACCACGGCAACGCCTTTGTCGCTTGGAATAATTCTTCAAAGCTTTCGGCGTGAAATCTTCCTATAACAAGCATTATTCTTTCGGCATAACGGCAATTTATATTAGCTCTGGCGAGCATAGCCTCGTCACCTTCAAAATAAACCCTGCCGTTTTCAGCGAAGACATTTGATGCCTCCATATTTTTTAATTCATCGGCAACCAAGCCTTCAAGACCGAGAAGGCACGGAGCTGTCATAAGTAATTGCATATTAACTCCCTTTAAAAATTCAAAAAAGACCGAGATGACTCGGTCTGATTTATATATATTTAACTTGAGGAAATATCGTAAAATACAACCTCGTCTGATTTTACATAGCCCTTTTCACGAGCCTTTTGCTCAATGTACTCATCCTTATTCTCGTTTTCAAGAGCCGCCTGAAGCTCTTTGTTGGTTTTTTCCTGCTGTTCGTACTGCATGCTAACCTCAGCCTTTTCATTTTTAAGACGGTTAATTTCGGTGCTTTGATTGACAACGCTTACTCCGAAAAAAATAAACAATCCGGCAAGAAGTATAACCGACAATATGCTGACAAGCTTTTTTTTGCTAATCTTTAAATTGCTGATCTTTTCCATTTTCAACATCCTCTATAAGATAAGTGGGCATAAGCCTTGCTTTTAATATATTATAATAT
>CAMGDK010000031.1 GCA_946042285.1 uncultured Clostridia bacterium
TTGCCTCTTGTCTCGTGGGCTCGGAGATGTGTATAAGAGACAGATATATGAGGTACAATTATGGGTATTTTAAAGCTTTCACCGGTGTTTAAGGACTACATTTGGGGTGGCGAAAGACTTAAGACGGATTTCGGCTACAAGTGCGACTACGACAAGGTTGCGGAATGCTGGGAGCTTTCGTGTCACAAGGACGGCAGGAATACTGTTGACGGCGGTGAGTTTGACGGCAGAGCGCTCGACGATGTAATTAACGAAATCGGCAAGGAGAAAATGCTCGGTACTGCAAGCGCACGCTTTGATTATTTTCCCGTGCTTATTAAGCTTATTGATGCAAAGGACAATCTGTCAATTCAGGTGCATCCCGATAATGAGTATGCAAAAAGGGTAGAGGGCGAGTTCGGTAAAACGGAAATTTGGTATGTTCTTGATGCGGCAGATGATGCACAGCTTGTTTACGGCTTTAAGAAAAAAATTTCATCACAGGAGTTTCGCAAGGCAATAGAGGAGAATACGCTTACAGATGTTCTCAACACGGTTAAGGTTAAAAAGGGCGATTTGTTCTTTATCGAGGCGGGCACGGTTCATGCAATCGGCAAGGGTACGCTTATTGCGGAAATTCAGCAAAATTCAAACTCAACATACAGAGTGTATGACTACGGCAGAGTAGGTGCCGACGGCAAGCCGAGAGAGCTTCATATAGACAAAGCGGTCGATGTTTCCCTAACAGAGCCTGCAAGGTACGAGATAAAGCCGTTCGGTGAACCTGTTGATAACGGTACTAATGTTTCAACTCTGCTTGCAAAATGCGATTTGTTTACCGTTAATCATTATGATGTTAAGAGCGAGGTTAAGCTAAATGCCGACGACACAAGCTTCAATCATGTTCTTGTGGTTGACGGCAACGGCGTAATCAATGACAGGTCATTCAAAAAGGGTGACAGCTTCTTTATTCCTGCTTCGTTTGGCGAATTTGTAATCAAGGGCGAGTGCGAAATCATTGTTACAAATATTTAATTTTTATTTATGAATAAAAGTCGTTAGTGTTGTAATAATACTAACGACTTTATTTTTTGGAGTGATTAAATATGAAAGCAATTAACAATACCGCATTGATTTTAAATATTATAGGTGGTATAAATTGGGGACTTATCGGACTGTTTAAGTTTGATTTAGTAGCATGGATTTGCGGCGGTCAGGATTCCGTGCTTGCAAGAATCATTTACAGTCTTGTAGGACTTGCTGCCGTGTGGTGCATCAGTCTTTTGTTTTCAAGAAGGACAGAAGAGTAATTATTAAGAAAGGACAGGTAATTCAGTAACCTGTCCTTCTTTTTTAGTATTCAATTTCGCCTGTATATACAAGATGACAGTCGCCCGTAAGAGTAACGCACTCGTCGGTATAATTTACTATGAGGTCGCCGCCCTTAACCTTAACGGTAATGTCCTCGCCCTTGCTGCAGTATCCGTTTTCAACCGCGCATATTACTGCCGCACATGCACCTGTACCGCATGCCTGAGTTTCACCGTTACCACGCTCCCAAACTCTCATTTTAAGAGTTTTTGAGTTGATAACCCTGACAAATTCAGTGTTAATTCTTTCGGGGAAGAGTCTGTCTGTTTCAAACAACGGACCGATGCTGCCGACATCAACCCTGTCTGTATTTTCAACAAACACAACGCAGTGAGGATTACCGATAGCACAGCAGTTAATCTTATAATCGGCGCCTGCTATGCTTACCTCTTTGTCAATTACTCTGTCACCGTCAAGATTAACGGGAATTGAGGATGGCTTAAGCTCTGCCTTGCCCATGTTAACGGTTACGGATGACACCTTGCCGTTTCTTGTAAAGAGTGAAAGCTCCTTAATACCCGAAACGGTTTCAACAGTCATTTTGTCCTTAACGACCATGCCGTTATCGTAAAGGTATTTGCCGAGGCAACGAATTGAATTACCTGCCATTTTACCCTCAGAGCCGTCGATGTTAAACACCTTCATTTTCGCGTCGGCAACATCACTTTCCTCAATGAGCACTATTCCATCACCACCGATACCGTGATGCCTGTCGGTAAACTCAATAGCAAAGCTTTCGGGGCAGGTGATGATACCGCATTGATTGTTAAAGAAAATGTAGTCGTCGCCCGTACCCTCCATCTTTGAAAATTTAAGAGTACCCTTTTCACTTCTCATATAGTTGATGTCAACAAGCTCTGTGTTAGTCTGCTTATATCGTGAAGCAATGATGTCGGCAATAGCGTTTGCAGTGTCAAGCGATGTGATTGTTGCAATGCCAAGCTGATTTGCCCTGTTGTGAAGCTTAATGTAGTCGGCTATTGATTTTTTATCGCTTTTACCCGTGTACACAATGTAGTCAAGCACACCCGACTCAACAAGCTCCATAATCGAGTTGTCCTCGCGAAGCTTGTTAACAACACTAACCTTTATTCCAAGGCTTTGTGTAATTGTCCTTGCAGTTTCAGGCGTAGCCCAAATGCAGGCACCGAGCTCGTCAAGCTTTTTGGCAAGGTCAACAATTTCATATCTGTCCTGCTCCGTAACGGTAAGCAATACACCGTGCCTGTCTTTTTTGTGAAAATCTGTTTTAAAGCCTGCCGAAACAAGTCCCTTGAACAATGCTTCAATAAGGTTTTTACCTACACCGAGCACCTCGCCGGTAGATTTCATTTCAGGTCCGAGCTTTGAGTTGACATCGTTAAGCTTTTCAAAGCTGAATACAGGCACCTTAACTGCAAAGTAAGGCGGAGTCTTGTAAAGTCCCGTGCCAAATCCAAGCTCCTTAAGGCTTGAGCCAACCATAATCTTTGATGCAAGCTCAACCATAGGTACGCCTGTAACCTTGCTGATGTAAGGAATTGTTCTTGATGCTCTCGGGTTAACCTCGATAACATAAAGCTCGTTTTGATAAATGAGATACTGAATGTTAACAAGTCCCTTTGTGCCGAGTGAAAGCGCAAGATTTTCCGATACCTCGCACACCTTCTTAAGCATCTTGTCGTTGAGATTGTACGGCGGATATACTGCTATTGAGTCGCCGGAGTGAACGCCTGCTCTTTCAATATGCTCCATGATACCCGGAATGAGAACATCCTTGCCGTCGGAAATACAGTCAACCTCAAGCTCTGTACCCATCATGTATTTGTCAACGAGCACAGGATTTTCAATGCCCTGCGCAAGAATTATGTCCATGTACTGAACAACATCATCGTCGGTGTATGCAATAGTCATGTTTTGACCGCCGATTACATAAGACGGACGCAAAAGAACAGGGTAGCCGAGTCTGCTTGCGGCAGCAAGCGCATTATCAAGCGTCATAACGCTTTCACCCTTTGGTCTGAATATGCCAAAGCGCTCAAGCAGTGCGTCAAATCTTTCTCTGTCCTCGGCAATGTCGATAGACTCTGCGCTTGTGCCGAGAATGGTAATTGAGTTTTGGTCAAGGAATTTTGTTAGCTTGATAGCGGTTTGACCGCCGAATGCAACCACAACGCCAATCGGCTTTTCAACCTTGATAACATTCATTACATCCTCTTCCGTAAGAGGCTCAAAGTAAAGTCTGTTACCGGTGTCAAAGTCGGTAGATACTGTTTCGGGATTGTTGTTAATGAGGATTACCTCATAGCCAAGCTCCTTTAGTGTCCATACGCAGTGAACAGAGCTGTAATCAAATTCTATGCCCTGACCGATTCTAATAGGACCTGAGCCTAAAACGATGATTTTCTCTTTGCCTGTCGGCTCAAGCTCTCTTGCTTCACAGTGATTATCGAATGTAGAGTAGAAATACGGAGTTTCAGCCTTGAATTCGGCAGCACAGGTGTCAACCATTTTATATACACAGTCTCTGTGATATGTAAGACTGCCGCCGCTGATTCTTTCAAGTGCCTTGTCGGGATAGCCGAGCTTTTTACCCTTTAAGTATTGCTCCCTTGAAAGAGGAGTACCGTCAATGCTCTTTTCGTATTCTGCAAGGTTTTTGAGCTTTGAAAGAAACCACTCATCAATCATTGTGATTTTGTGAATTTCCTCAATGCTGACTCCTTCCTTAATAGCCTTGAAAACAGTAAAGAGTCTTATGTCGTCCTGATCATGAAGCTTTTGCCTAATATCAACACCGTCAAGAGCCTTGTTGTTGAGCGTGTCAAGACCGATTTCGGCACCTCTTACTGCCTTCATGATTGCCATTTCAAAGCTTGGCGCAATGCTCATTACCTCACCGGTAGCCTTCATCTGCGTGCCGAGCTTTCTTGAAGCGTTAACAAATTTATCAAACGGCCATTTAGGAAATTTAACAACAACATAGTCGATAGCAGGCTCAAAGCATGCACATGTTTTTCCCGTGATGTCGTTTTTAATTTCGTCAAGAGTGTAGCCGAGTGCGATTTTTGTAGTAACCTTTGCAATGGGATAGCCTGTTGCCTTTGATGCAAGTGCAGACGAGCGCGAAACTCTTGGATTAACCTCGATTACGGAGTATTCAAAGCTTTCGGGATTTAATGCAAATTGGCAGTTGCATCCGCCCTCAATACCAAGCTCGGTTATTATGTCGAGTGAAGCAGAGCGAAGCATTTGAAGCTCCTTGTCTGCAAGCGTAACTGCCGGTGCTATAACGATGCTGTCGCCTGTATGAACACCGACGGGATCAAAGTTTTCCATTGAGCAAATAGCAATAACATTTCCCTTGCTGTCTCTCATTGTTTCAAACTCAATTTCCTTCCAGCCGGCAATATAGCGCTCAACAAGCACCTGTGTTATAGGTGAAAGCATGAGTCCGTTTTTAGCAATAACATCAAGCTCCTGCTTGTTGTTGGCAACACCGCCTCCTGCACCGCCGAGTGTAAACGCAGGTCTGATGATTACAGGGTAGCCGATTTCATCAGCGATTTCCTCCGCTCTTTCAAGAGTGGTGGCAATATCACTCGGAACGACAGGCTGGTTAATTTTAACCATAGTATCCCTAAACATCTGCCTGTCCTCAGCCTTGTCGATAGCCTCTGCGTTAGTGCCGAGAAGCTTAACACCCATCTCATCAAGATAGCCGTCCTTTGCAAGCTGCATTCCAAGCGTAAGACCTGTTTGACCTCCCAATCCGCAAAGAATGGAGTCAGGTCTTTCCTTTTCAATAATTCTTTTTATTGTTTCCTCTGTTAAAGGCTCAAGATAAATATGGTCTGCAAGCGCCTTATCTGTCATGATAGTAGCAGGGTTTGAGTTTACAAGAACAACCTCAATGCCCTCGTCCTTAAGCACTCTGCAAGCCTGCGCACCGGCATAGTCGAACTCTGCCGCCTGACCGATAACAATAGGACCTGAGCCGATAACAAGTACCTTTTTTATATCTTTATTAAGAGGCATTATTTGTTACCTCCCATCATATCCGTAAATTTCCCAAACATAAATTCCGTATCAAGCGGACCGGAGCAGGCTTCGGGATGAAACTGAACCGAAAATGCGTTAAGATCTGGATAATTGACACCCTCGCATGTTCCGTCGTTTGCGTTTATGAAGCTGATTTTCGCACCGATTTCTTCAACCGATTCGTTGACAACTGCATATCCGTGATTTTGTGAGGATATAAAAGTTCTGCCGGTTTCGAGATTTTTAACCGGCTGATTTGCTCCTCGGTGGCCATACTTGAGCTTAGTGGTTTTTGCACCCTGACTGAGAGCTAATAGCTGATGACCGAGGCAAATGGCAAATATAGGCTTCTTGCCGACAAGCTTTTTAATTTCCTCTATCGCTTCAATATTCTCCGACGGATCACCGGGTCCGTTGGAAAGCATTATTCCGTCGGGATTTAAAGCCAAAATATCCTCTGCCTTTGTGTCCTGCGGTACAACTGCAACATTACATCCGCACCTGTTAAGCTCTCTTATGATATTCCTTTTTGTGCCGTAGTCAATCAGCACAACATTGAATTTGTGATTTTGTGCTGCAAACATCTGCGGCTTAACGGTAGATACCGAGCTGACTGCATTTTTGATACTGTACCGAGTAAGCGTATCGTAGTCAACGGTGCTTGGATTCGTTGTGATAACAGCATTCATAACACCGGACTCTCTTATGATTTTTGTAATCTCTCTTGTATCGACATCATATACACCGGGAATATCGTTTTTAATAAGAAATTCCTCCAATGTCATATCACATCTAAAGTTAGACGGCTCATCGCAGTATTCCCTGACAATATATGCCTTAACATGTGATTTTTCGCTTTCTGTGTCGTCCTTGATGAAACCGTAGTTGCCGATAAGAGGGAAGGTTTGCATTACGATTTGACCGTAATAGCTTGGGTCGGTAAGTGTTTCAACATAGCCTGTTACACCGGTAGTAAAAACAAGCTCACCTAACGCTTCTTTTTTTGCGCCAAAGCTTTTTCCCTCAAAGACATCGCCGTTTTCAAGGCAAATGTATATCTTGTTGTCCATATATACCTCTTAACCTAAAAGCTTAACAAGAACTGCCTTTTGTGCATGTAATCTGTTTTCAGCTTCGTCAAAAATTTCGTCTGCGTGCTCCTCAAATACCTTTGCGGTAATTTCCTCTTCTCTGTGAGCAGGGAGGCAGTGAAGCACCATTGCACCGTCGTTAGCAACAGCCATAACCTCGTCGTTGATTTGGAAGCCCTTAAAGACCTTTTCTCTTTGAGCCTTTTCCTCCTCCTGTCCCATTGAAGCCCAAACGTCTGTGTAAAGAACATCGGCACCCTTTGCACATTCAAGAATATCATCACTGCACATAAAGTCACCGTTTTCATAAGCCCACTTCATAATCTCAGCATCGGGCTTGTAGCCGTCAGGGCAGGCAACGGCACAGCTCATTCCCATTGTGATTGCACCGACGATAAGGCTGTTTGCCATGTTGTTACCGTCACCGATAAAGCAAAGCTTAAGTCCGTCAAAGCTTTTTTTATGCTCTCTAATAGTCATGAGGTCGGCAAGCACCTGACATGGATGACAGTAGTCTGTAAGACCGTTGATGATAGGGATTGAGCCGTATTCGGCAAGGTCCTCAACCTCCTTTTGCTCAAAGGTTCTAATCATGATGCCGTCAAGGTAGCGAGAAAGAACTCTTGCAGTGTCCTCAACAGGCTCACCTCTGCCGATTTGCAAATCTCTGTTTGAGAGGAAGAGAGCCTGTCCGCCAAGCTGATACATGCCTGTTTCAAAGCTGACTCTTGTCCTTGTTGAGCTTTTTTGGAAAATCATTCCTAAGGTTTTACCCTTGAGGTGATGATGCTCAATGCCGTGCTTAGTCTCATACTTAAGCTGATCGGCAAGGTTGAGAATGTCTAAAATATCCTCTTGATTTAAGTCCTGTAATTTCAATAAATGCTTCATTCTGATATTACCTCACAAAGTATTTTTAATCCGCGCTCAAGCTCACATCTTGAAATATTGAGAGCAGGGAGCAGTCTTACCTTAGATTTTGCAGTAAGCACAAGCAATCCCTTTTCAAGACATTTGCCTGCAATTTCCTTTGAATCCTTAACGGTTTCAATTCCAAGCATAAGTCCCATGCCGGAAATTGACTTAACTCCGTCAAGCTTTAAAAGAGTGTCCTTTATGTATTCGCTTTTTTCTCTTACCTCAGCAAGAAAATCATCGTCAATTCTTGATACGATGGAAAGTGCGCCTGCCGCACAAACAGGATTACCGCCGAAGGTTGAGCCGTGACTGCTTGGTGTAACAGTGTCCTTCAGCTTTTCGCCAAACAAAACTGCACCCATAGGTAAGCCGCCTGCAAGACCTTTTGCCGTTGAAACAATATCAGGCATAATATCAAAGTTTTCATAAGCGAAATATCTGCCTGTCCTGCCGTTTCCGGTTTGCACCTCGTCAACAATCATAAGTATATCCTTTTCGTTTGCTGTTTTCTCAATAGCCTTAACGAAATCATAATCAAGATTGTTTACGCCGCCCTCGCCCTGAACGCACTCAAACATAATAGCGCAAACATCATCCGTTGCCATTTCCTTAAGTGCTTCAATGTCGTTGGCAGGGCAGTATTTAAATCCCGGAGTAAACGGAGCGAATGTGGTGTGAAAAACATCCTGTCCCGTTGCGGCAAGAGTTGTTATTGTTCTTCCGTGAAAGGAGTTAACCAGTGTTATAATTGTGCTTCTGCCGTCACCGTATTTGTCATAGGAATACTTTCTTGCAAATTTAATTGCACCCTCGTTTGCCTCGGCACCGCTGTTTGCAAAAAACACCTTTTTCATACCGCTCTTTTCGCACAAAAGCCTTGCAAGCTTAGCGCAGGGCTCGGTGTAATAAAGGTTGCTTGTGTGCTGAAGCTTATCAAGCTGCATTTCAACAGCCATTTTCCATTCGTTGTCACAAAAGCCGAAGGCGGTAACGCCGATTCCCGATCCGAAATCAATATACTGCTTACCGTTTTCGTCGCTTACGGTTGAGCCCTTACCCTTAACGAGTGCAAGATCAAACCTGCTGTAAGCGTGAGCAACATATTCATTGTCAAGCTCTTTAGTGTTCATAGGTCACTCCTCAATATATATAAGTAAATGTTGATTATCTCGCACGAAACATTGTTCCCATACCTTCATCGGTAAGAAGCTCCATAAGAATAGAGTGGGGAACTCTGCCGTCAATGATAAATGCTTTTTTTACGCCCTCTCTTATTGCCTGAGTCATTGAGTCAATTTTGGGGATCATTCCGCCGCTGATAATGCCCTCTGCGATAAGTGCGGGAGTTTCGGAAATATATACTCTTGGGATAAGCGTTGAGTCGTCATTTTTATCTCTCAAAAGTCCTACAATGTCTGTCATGGAAACAAGAGCCTCTGCATTAAGTGCACCGGCAATTGCTGCAGCAACGGTATCTGCGTTGATGTTGTAGCAGTTGCTGTCCCTGTCATAGCCGATAGTAGAGATTACGGGAATAAAGCCATGCTCTAACGCCTCCTCGATAACCTCTGTATTTACGCTTGCAATTTTGCCGACATATCCGTGACTGTCATCCAACGGCTCACATTCAATCATGTTGCCGTCCATGCCTGAAAGACCGATAGCGTGTCCGCCCATGTTACCGATTTGGCAGGTAAGATCCTTGTTGACCTTGCCAGCAAGCACCATCTGCACAACATTAACAGTGTCCTTGTCGGTAACACGAAGACCGTCTGCAAATTTGCTTTCGATGTTCATTTGCTTAAGTGCTTCGTTTATGGCAGGTCCGCCGCCGTGAACAAGCACAACCTTAATGCCGACAGTTGTGAGAAGCACCAAATCTCTCATAACTGCTTCCTTAAGTTCTTCATTTATCATAGCATTGCCGCCGTACTTTACGACAACAATTTTTTTGCGATACATTTGAATGTGAGGCAAAGCGTGAGCAAGTATCTCTGCCTTTTGTGCGTTGTTAATATCCATTTTATTACCTACTTTCTTTGCAAGATGTCGTATCAGGTACGGTAGTCGCCGTTAATTTTTACATAATCATAGGTCAGGTCGCAACCCCAAGCCGTTGCGGATTCGTCACCGTCGTTCAGGTTGATGAGAATATAAATTTCATCAGCAGAAAGAACAACGCTTGCCTCCTCCTCGGAAAAATCAATTCCTGCACCGTTTGAGCAAACACTGATAATTCCTTTATCACTCTTTAAATCAACGCTGACCTTGTTGATGTCAAATTCGGCATCGGCATATCCTATTGCGCAAAGAACACGCCCCCAGTTAGCATCCTCGCCGAACATAGCCGCCTTGAAAAGAGATGAGCAAACAACACTCTTTGCAACAGTGATTGCAGTGTCCTTTGTTGCGGCACCCTCGCAAATACATTCAAGAAGCTTTGTAGCGCCCTCGCCGTCCTTTGCAAGCATTCTTGTAAGATTTGCCATAACCTCATAAAGTGCAGTCTTAAAAATATCGTACTCCTCGCCCTCGCACGCAATTTCGTCATTGCCTGCAAGACCGTTAGCCATAAGGCAAACCATGTCGTTTGTTGATGTGTCGCCGTCGATTGAAAGGCAGTTGTATGTAACCTTTACAATTTCACTTAGAGCCTTTTGCAAAAGCTCACCTGAAACGGCACAGTCGCTTGTGATGAAATTAAGAGTCGTTGCCATGTTAGGATGAATCATGCCTGAACCCTTTGCCATACCTCCGAGCTTACATGTTACACCGTTTATCTCAAACTCAACCGCATACTCTTTTTTTACGGTGTCGGTTGTCATGATTGCAGTTGCAGCCTCAAGATTTTTGTCATAGTCAAGTCCTTTGGCAAGAACAGGCACTGCCTCAACGATAGGCTCAATAGGAAGCACCTGACCGATAACGCCTGTCGAAGCAACGATTACCTGCTCTTTTGGGATACCAAGCTCGTTTGCAACAAGCTCGCACATTTTGTCAGCCTTTTCAACACCGTCAGCGTTGCAGGTGTTTGCATTCTTTGAGTTGGCAATAACGGCGATAGCCTTGTTGCCGCTTTTTTCAAGATTAGCCTTTGTCACAAGAATAGGTGCGCCCTTAACCTTGTTTTGTGTATATACTGCAGCAGCGTTGCACAGTACATCGCTGACATATAAGCAAATGTCGTTTTTGTGAGTTGTGTTTGGATTTTCAACCGCAGGCTTTTTAATTCCGCAGTAGGTACCACTCGCCTTAAAGCCCTTTGCGGCGCAAATTCCGCCGTCAATATATTTCATAATTATTCTCCTATATTCAGTCCTGTTTTTTCGTCAATGCCCATAGCAATATTAAGGCATTGAATAGCTGCGCCCGAAGCGCCCTTTCCGAGATTGTCAAATCTGGATGTTATGATGATTCTGTCATCGTTACCGTTGATTTCGATTTCCATATCGTCTCGGTCGGCAAAATTATTTGTGCCGATCATTGCCTGAGTGTATCCGATTTCTCTTACCTTAACGATGTCCGAGCCTGCATAATGCTCGCTGAACATCTCATAAATATCCTCTTTGGTGTATTTCCTGTTCATTGCCGAGGTGAAAAGCGGTATTGAAACAACCATTCCCTGCGGATAGTCGCAAATAATAGGGGTGAAGCAAGGCTCCTTTGCAAGACCGCTGATTGCCTTCATTTCCTTAAGATGCTTATGCTCCTGTGTAAGTGCATAGAGTCTTGGTGAGTCAAGCTCCTTATCTCTGCTTTCGTCCTCATACTGAGCAATTCCCTTTTTGCCTGCACCTGTGTAGCCGCTCATAGCAAAGCATACAATGTCGTAATTGCTGCTGATTAAATTATTGTGAATGAGTGGATATACGATTGAGTTAAATCCGCTCGCATAGCAGCCGGGGACTGCAATTCTGTTGCTTTGTGCAATTTTTGCTCTGTGCTCATCACTCAGCTCTGCAAAGCCGTACGCCCAATCGGGAAGAGTTCTGTGCGCGGTTGAGGTGTCAATAATTTTCACCTTGTCGTTTTCAACAAGCGCAACCGCCTCTCTCGATGCTTGGTCGGGCAGGCAAAGGAATGTAATGTCACTCTCGTTGATGAGCCTTGCACGCTCGCGCGGATCCTTTCTTTTTTCAGGGTTAATGAGCAAAAGCTCAATGTCGTTTCGATGCTCAAACCTGCTGTATATTTTAAGTCCGGTCGTACCGTCCTTTCCGTCTATGAATATTTTTTTCATTTTTATGCATTTTCTCCGATTCCTTTAATATCTTATTTATTATACACAAGCAAAGCATAATGTCAATAGTTTACAATAAAATTGTTATAAATATTCATACAGTTGCATAAATATACATACATTTTTGTCGCATTTTACACTCTGTAATTACTGATTATAGCGTATATAGTGCATTGCGTAAGTACGCATTTAACCTCTGTTGCTTGCAGTGCATATAATAATGTATAAAATAAAAGGTACAGAGAGTCTCAGCTCTGAATAATGAAAGGAAGATTAAATATAAGCAAGGAAATTTTAGTTGCGCTTGTTTCTATGATAGGCACGATTGTCGGCTCATTCGGCGGTATTATTACATCGTCAAAGCTTACAACATACAGGCTTGAAAAGCTTGAGCAAAAGGTTGATAAGCACAACAATTTTGCACAGCGTATGCCTGTGCTTGAAGAGCAAATTAAGGTGTTAAACCATAGAATAGGCGATTTGGAAAAGGAAAGAGAAAATGAATATTACAAAAAACACAATTAAAAGAGCGTTGAGAACATTTATACAAACCGCACTCGGATATGTTGCTGTTAATTGCGCCGTGATTGATTTTTCGGCAGAAAAGCAGGTGCTCAAATCTGCAGTAGTCGGCTTGTGCGTTTCTGCGGTATCGGCAGGTATTTCGGCGGTGATGAATCTTGAGGGAAAAGAGGAATGTCATGATTAGCTTTGACGATTTTATAAAAAAATATCTCGGCACAAAAAAGGATTATGACGGCGTAAGCGGTGTGCAGTGTGTCGATTTTGTTAAGTATTATCTTGATGAGGTGCACGGTATAAAGGCGGGAGCATGGGGAAATGCTCGCGACTATTGGCTTTCGTTTTCATCTCATCCGGAGTTGACTGCAAAGTTTACAAAAATTAAAAACACGCCTGATCTTGTTTTTGAAAGAGGTGATATAGTCGTTTGGAGCGGTGATATAAGTCAGTCAAACGATTACGGACACATCGCGGTCGCAACAGGTGAGGGTGATACTAACACGTTTTATTCCTATGACCAAAATTGGAGCGCAAAGGAAGTCAAAAAAATTAAGCACACCTTCTTTGCGGTTTACGGCGTGCTTCGACCGAAGAATAAGCAGGGAATTGTCACCCCGCCGACAGTTAAGCCGGGAGTGTATAAGCTTACAAATGTAAGAGGTATATACAGATATGCCGGTGCCGACAGCGGCAGAAAAAAGGTTAAGGAGCTGACCAACGACGGCAGAAAAAACGCCACATCAAAAATTGCCGATAACGATGCTTATTTGAAGGCGGGTACAAATGTAACCGTTGTTGAAACAAAGCTAATATCATCAGGTAATCTGTGGGCAAGAGTTCCTTCTGGTTGGCTTTGCTGCTGGGAAAGGAATATAAACAAGCTGTTTTTTAAGCAGTAAAATAAGCAATAAAAAGCAAAAAAGACATCTACAATTGTAGATGTCTTTTTTTGGCGCAGAGGGTGGGATTCGAACCCACGCGCCCTTTCGGACAAACGGTTTTCAAGACCGCCTCGTTATGACCACTTCGATACCTCTGCGTTTGGTGCGTAAACAATATTAACACAGCAAATCTTATATGTCAAGGATTTTTTTGAATTTTTATCAAGTAATGCTTTTCGGGAATGACAGCAATAAGGAAATGCCATAACGACTATTGCTTCTCACTTTAAACAATATCGTTATGGCATCCCGTAATACTTAATTTGAATTGAAGCTTATGCTTCCTCGTTCATTTTTGCAAAGCAATCACTGCAATAAACAGGACGGTCACCGCTTGGTTCAAACGGAACCTTGCACTCGCTGCCGCATGTTGCGCAAACTGCGTCATAGAACTGACGCGCAGCCTTCTTTCTCTTGTCACGGCATTCCTTGCATCTTTGCGGCTCGTTTGTAAAGCCCTTTTCTGCGTAAAACTCCTGCTCGCCTGCTGTGAACACAAATTCACTGCCGCATTCCTTACAGGTTAAAGTCTTGTCCTCAAACATTTTAATTACCTCTCAAATTTTTTAGTTGTTGGATTTATGCTTATACGGATATGGTCAATAGCTTTCTGCGAATACGCTGAATGGCGTTATCAACCGATTTAGGTGTTTTGCATAATCTTGCTGCAATTTCATTGTAGCTGCACCCAACTATATGCAGCCGTAAGACCTCGTTTTCAAAATCTGAGAGATTTTCTCGAAGAACCTTAGTTAACAGTGAAACGCTTTCTTGTGCAATAACGTAATCCTCGGCACTTATCACACCCTTGCTTTCGGGGATTTCATCCTCGAGGTATTCAACAATACTGTTTTGCGGAATATCCTTGAGTCTGTTAAATTTCCGAAGCGCAGTCTGGATTGAGTTGTCAATACAGGTGTATGCATAAGTTTTAAAGCTTGCACCCTTACTTTCATCGAATGTTTTGATAGCCGCCAAAAGACCTATCATTCCCTCCTGAACGATGTCCTCTTGCTCCAACGGGGAATTGATGTATCTGCGGGCAATATTCTCAACAACACCACGATACTCTGTGATAAGAGCTTCAGGCTTGATATTGCCGGATTGCGCATTTGAAAGAATTTCGTCTTGGTCTTTTTTATTAAACTTTGACATAATTCTCTCCCACCTTATCTACATAATAACAAAAAAAATATTGTTAGTCAACAAAATTATTAAAAATAATTAAAAATGTTGAAGATTTTTA
>CAMGDK010000032.1 GCA_946042285.1 uncultured Clostridia bacterium
AAACATTTACTAAAAAAACATTATCAGTTGTTCTTGCAATGCTTATGGCTCTCTCCACATTAACTGTGGGCGCTTTCTCAGCATTTGCGGAAGAAAAAAAGGAATTTGCTTGGACACCTTATGCTGCTCCTGTTACAACTACTGTATCAGACAAGGCTGCAGACAGTCCTGTTTATTTAGCATTTACACCGTCTGTATCAGGCTTTTATGCAGTTAAGCTTTCAACTGTTCCTTTCGGTGCAAACAAGACAAGAGATGATATGGATGATTCTTATGTCGATATTTACGTGCAGAATGAAAAGAAGCCTAATACATTGGGTTATAGATTTACAACAGAAGATGACGGAAATATAACAGTAGATGACGGATATACAACATCAGTGTTCTCTGTTGTAACTAACGGTACATACAATACAATCAGCGGATTTAAGAATGAGAATATTACTGTTCCGGCAGGCGGCACACTTCTTGCTGAAGACGAAGCATACGTTCCGGGCATTGATGTAATTGAACTTTCTGCAGGCGAAACGTATCAGTTTGTTGTAAAAACCGGTATTAACACTACCTCGACATTTAGCATTGAGGCTACTGATTTTGACTATGGTTATACAACTTACTCAGCAGAGATGGAAATTAACTCAAAGGTTGTATCGGAGTGGGTTGTTGATCCGACAACAGGTGATGAGGTTCTTCAGTACAAGGTTGTTCTTCTTGATGCACCTCAGAAGGTTGAAAAATTTGTTGGTGTTGGTGTAAGAGTAAATGGTTACGACGGAACAAGCACAACAGTTGCAGTTCCTGCTACCATTGACGGTATGGCAGTTAAGGATGTATCAATGGGTAATACCAATTTTGGATTAAGAAAGAACATTACCGCCATCTCAATTCCTGACAGTGTTGAGTATATTTATGGCATGTACGGAATGACAAAGCTTTCTTCAGTCAACATTCCTGCTTCACTTAAGGAAATTGGTTCTGGATGCTTCAACGGCGATATTGCACTTAAGGGTGAAATCGTACTTCCTAAGACTGTAGAATATGTTGGTTCTTATGCTTTCTACAACACAGGCATCACAAGAGTAGTTGCTAACGATAACGAAACAGAAATCGGAAACAGAGCATTCGGCTTTGCAGACGTTCTTAACGACGCTACTCCGGACCCAACTGACACAATGGCGAAGGCTTCGGATGATTTCGTAGTTATCGCTCCTGCAGCTTCAAAGGCTGCTAAGTATGCTGCTAACAATGGATTTGCTACTTATGATCCAATCAACTGCACAATCGGCAACCATCCGTTTAAGGTTACTTCAACTCCTGCAACATTATTTGCTGCCGGCAGTGAAGAATCTGTTTGCCCATGCTGCGGTGCAACAAGCAAGAAAGCTTTAAAGAAAAAGACATTTAAGATTAGCAAACTTAAGGGCGCTAAGAAGGCATTTACAGTTAAGGTTGGCAAGCAGGCAGTAAAGGGATTTGTTGTTGAGTATTCAACTTCTAAGAAGTTCACAAAGAAGACAACAAAGTCTGTTACAGTAAACGGTACTTCTGTTAGCAAGAAGATCACAGGTCTTAAGAAGGGTAAGTACTTCGTAAGAGTTCGTGCTTTCGATAAGGTTAACGGCAAGAAGGTTTACAGCAAGTACACAGCTGTTAAGTCTGTTAAGGTTAAGTAATAATTCTTTAACAAATCTTATACATCTTACAAAAAGGGTCTCTATCCGAAAGGGTAGAGATTCTTTTTTTATTGCAAAAAGCAGAAAAGTCAAAAAATCTCTTGACTTTTTCTGACCTTTGTGCTAATATACAATCGTAAAGTCAAAGAAAGTCAAAGTCAATGCGAATCTGATTATTGATTTTAACGATAAAAAGGAAGTGATTAAGTTGAAGCTTAGCGATGCAATAGCAGACATGATACTTGATATGTTTGATGACGACACGCCGACTGTCCAGATTAAAAGAAATGACCTTGCGGCACAGCTCGGATGTGTGCCGAGTCAAATAAATTATGTTATAACATCTCGGTTCACGCCGGAGCAGGGATACAGGATTGAATCGAGACGCGGAGGCGGCGGTTATATTATGATAACGCGAGCGTCGAGCAAGGATGATGCCATTTTGTCGTTCATAAACTCTGTCGGTGACAGCATTGATGAACGAAGAGCAAAGGCAAGCATCTACAACCTCGTCTATCATAATGTAATATCAGAAAAGGCGGGCAATATTGTTTTGGCAGTTGTTGCCGATTCAAATTACAGGGGCTTACCTGATGAAATAAAAAATCAAATCAGAGCAAGGCAGATTAAGCAAATGCTTATCGCTCTTGCAGATTAGTATTGGGGGTTTTACTATGTTATGTCAAAATTGCGGAAGGAATGAATCTACAACTCACATCAAAACCAATGTAAACGGTAAAAGGGAAGAAATGCATCTTTGCAGTGAGTGCGCAAGAGAGCTCGGTGTCATGGATGAGTTTAAAATTCCGTCTGTGGCTGATATGTTCGGCGACAGCTTTCTCGGTAATTTCCTCGGTGCAGGTGCAGCGGCAATGAATTCGCTTGTCGGTGTTGAAAGATGCCACAGCTGCGGCTCATCATTTAACGACATTGTAAAGAGCGGCAGAATAGGCTGTGCCGATTGCTATGATATGTTTAGCGATAAGCTTGAGCCATCAATAAGAAAAATTCACGGCAGAGCAAAGCATGTCGGCAAATACGTGTCATATACAAACGATGAAGAGAGGGAGCACGAGCCGAAGGAAAAACAGCCGAGTGAGCTTGACAGCCTAAAGCTCGAGCTCGAAAAGGCGATAGCCGAGCAAAGGTTTGAGGATGCTGCAGTAATAAGAGATAAGATTAACGAGATACAGGGGGATAACAATGAATAAGTGGTATGAATCGCAGGGCAGCAATTCAGATGTTGTTCTATCGTCAAAAATAAGAATAGCACGTAATCTCAGCGACTCACCATTTCCTTGGAGAATGAGCAACGAGCTTCGCAAATCTACCTGCAGAAAAATATATGCAGCACTTAAAAATTCACATTTTGCAGGCGACATTGATATGATTGACCTATCTCAAAAAGGTGATATTGAAAAAATATCTCTCGCAGAAAAGGGAATAATCAGTCCTCAGCTTGCAAAGTCAAAGGATTACAGTGCGGTCGTTGTATCAAGAGACGAAAGCTCGTCAATAATGCTATGTGAAGAGGATCACATCAGGCTATGTGTTATGTCACCCGGTCAGTCTCTCGAGGATGCGTACAAAAAGGCAAACAAAATTGACGACATATTTTTATCCAGTCTTAATATCGCATTTGATGAAAGACTCGGCTTTCTAACATCAAATCCAATGAATCTCGGTACAGGATTAAAGGCATCGTTCGTAATGCATTTGCCTGCAATAAAGGAAAAGGGTATGATTTCATCGCTCAGTGCCATGGTCGGCAAGCTGGGCTTTGGAATTAAGCATCTATTCGGCGGAAACGGAGCGTTTTATGAGCTTTCAAACAGGCTTTGTCTTGGAATTACGGAGAAGAGCGCTATTGAAAATCTTAACGCTATCTGCGACCAAATTGTAAAACAGGAGCGAGCATTTAGGCAGGAGCTTATTGAATATGATGATTTTGAGGACAAAATATTCAGGGCTATGGGTACATTGAAAATGGCTCGCAAGCTAACAACAAAGGAATTCTATAATTTTATCTCATTGGTAAGAATGGGAATTTCGGTTGGCAGCTTTGAAGAAAAATACGAAAAAATAGGTAATATGATATATTCACTCGGCACTGCAACAATCATAAGTCAGTCACAGGACGGCATGACGGTTGATGAGGCAGACAAGCTGCGTGCGCAATATGTCAGAGAACAGCTTGGAGGATAATATTTCCTCCAAAGGAGGGATTGTTATGTATAAGTTCAGTTATTTTACTCAAAAGGCAAACGAAGCACTTAACCTTGCAATCAAATCAGCTCAGGAATTAGGACACAATTATATCGGCAGTGAGCATATTCTTTTGGGATTGCTTGAGCTTGAGGACGGCGCGGCATATTCAATGCTTGACGGCAAGGATATTACTGCCGATAAGGTTAAGGAGCTTATAGTTCAGTATGTAGGCAGAGGCGTGGAAACAAGGCTTTCGCCTGATGATTTTACGCCGAGAAGCAAAAGAATAATCGACACAGCATTTCAGTTTGCAAGGAGTATGCGCCACAGCTTTGTTGACACAGAGCATCTTTTGATGGCGCTTACCCGAGAGGGTGACTCCTATGCAGTTAAATTTGTCAACTCATTTGGGATTGACGAAAATCAAATCTTTGAGGAGCTTGTCGAGTCAGCCAACAGAGGAGTCGGAGAGCCATCATCGCCGACAAGAAAGGGCAGAGGCGGAAAGTCAAAAACACCAACACTTGACGAGTTCGGTAAGGATTTAACTGCCGAAGCAAAGGCGGGCAAAATTGATCCTGTTATCGGCAGGGAAAAGGAAATTGAAAGAGTAATTCAAATTCTTTCGAGAAGAACGAAAAACAACCCTTGTCTAATCGGTGAGCCCGGTGTAGGTAAAACTGCAATAGCAGAGGGATTGGCACTTAAAATCATTAAGGGCGAGGTTCCCGAATTGCTAAACGACAAGAAGATTGTTGCACTTGACCTCACATCAATGGTTGCCGGTACAAAATACCGCGGTGACTTTGAAGAACGCATTAAAAAGGCTATGGATGAGGTGAAAAACGCAAAGGATGTTATCCTCTTTATCGACGAGGTACACACAATCATGGGTGCCGGCGCCGCTGAGGGTGCAACCGATGCTGCAAATATTCTTAAGCCTTCACTTGCAAGAGGTGAGATTCAGGTTATCGGTGCAACTACTATTGACGAGTATAGGAAAAATATCGAAAAGGATGCAGCGCTTGAAAGAAGATTTCAGCCTGTAACCGTCGGCGAGCCTACCGAAGAGGAGGCAGTGCTTATCCTCAAGGGCATCAGGGATAAGTATGAAGCACATCATAAGGTTAAGATTTCCGACGAGGCAATCGAAAACGCGGTAAAAATGTCTGCTCGATATATTGCGGATAGATTTTTACCGGATAAGGCAATCGACCTTATTGATGAGGCAGCCTCAAAGGTTAGACTTAAGTCATACACCGTTCCCGATAATTTGAAGGAAATGGAAAAGGAGCTTAAATGTCTTACCGAGGAAAAGGCATCTGCCGTTCGTTCACAGGATTTTGAGCAGGCGGCAAAGATAAGAGATAAGGAAAACAGCTTAAAAACCTTGCTTGAGGAGGAAAAGGAAAAGTGGAAAAACCTCTCCTCTCATCAGGTTAAGGAAATCACAACGCAGGATATTGCGCAGGTCGTTTCGTCATGGACGGGTATCCCTGCTACTCAAATTACCAAGGAGGAGTCCGAAAAGCTGTTAAATCTTGAAAAGATATTGCACGAGCGAATTGTAGGTCAGGATAAGGCTGTATCAAGCGTCGCAAGAGCAATTAGGAGAGGCAGGGCAGGACTTAAAAATCCAAAGAGACCTATCGGCTCATTTATCTTCTTAGGTCCGACAGGTGTCGGTAAAACAGAGCTTTGCAAAACTCTTGCCGAGGCTATGTTCGGCGATGAAGATGCAATCGTAAAGCTTGACATGTCAGAGTATATGGAAAAGCATACGGTTTCAAAGCTTATCGGCTCACCTCCGGGATATGTCGGATTTGACGAGGGAGGTCAGCTTACCGAAAAGATTAGAAGAAAGCCTTATAGCGTTGTTCTCTTTGACGAGATTGAAAAGGCGCATCCCGATGTGTTTAATATGCTTTTGCAGATACTTGAGGATGGCGTTCTTACAGACTCACAGGGCAGAAAGGTAAGCTTTAAGAATACTGTTATTATCATGACCTCGAATGTCGGAGCTTCAAAGATTACAGAGAATAAATCCGCTCTCGGCTTTGGTGGTGATGAGGATGAAAACACTAATATCGAAAAGCTTGTAATGGCAGATTTAAAGGCAACCTTTAAGCCTGAATTTCTTAACAGAATTGATGAAATAGTTGTATTCAATCAGCTTGAAAAAGAGGATATTGAGGAGATTGCAAGAAGAATGCTCAAGGGACTTGTAAAGCAGCTTGACGAGCTTGGAACAAAGGCGAGTGTGACAGATGAAGCAATCAGCGCAATTGCAGATGTCGGCTTCGACAAGGTTTACGGCGCAAGACCGCTTCGCAGAGCTATTCAAAGCAGAATTGAGGATAAGCTTTCAGAGCTCATTCTTGAGCAACGCCTTGGCGACACAGTGACTGTTGATTACAGAGACGGCGAGTTCGTTTTTGTGTAAAGCATGCGCTTCTTTAATGAATATCTATAAAAATTTTGGATTTACTTGTAGTAATTTGTTGATTTAATTGTATTGATAAGTTTGATTTTGTATGCTATAATTATTTCAGCAAAGTAATAAATAATTATGGAGGTGTTAGTTATGGCAACAACATACGAGTCAGTTGTTCAGGCTGCAAGAAAGAAGTTTTTGGATGTTGATGTTTCATCAGTTCCCGGTACACTTGCTTTCCAGATTAACCTTGTTGGTAAGGTAGAGGGTATCTTCTATATCGAGATTAAGGACGGTCAGGTTCATGTTGAGCCTTACGAGTATTATGATCGTAATGCTATTCTCACAATGAATGCAACCAACTTCATTAAGCTTATCAACGGTAAGCTTGATCCTGTACTTGCTTTCACAACAGGCAAGCTCAAGGTTGACGGCGACATCAATGCTGCACTTGAAATTGTTAAGTTTATCAAATAATTATAATTGCTTGAGGGCTGTCCGTTTATTTCGGACAGCTCTTTTTTTGAAAATTTAGTAAAATATGATATGTTTCTATTTAAAATTGCATATAGCTGTGGTATAATCAAGGTGTAATAATATATAAGGAGAATGTGCTATGAAATACGAAATTAAAGGCGGAGATTTTCCTGCTCTCATTTGCACTCTTGAATCAGGCGAAGCCATGATCACAGAGGGCGGCGGTATGAGCTGGATGAGTCCTAATATGGAAATGCAGACCACCACTAACGGCGGCCTTGGCAAAATGCTCGGCAGAATGATTACGAGAGAAAGCTTGTTCCAAAACAGATATACTGCAAGGGGCGGTGTCGGCACAATCGCATTTGCAAGCAGCTTCCCGGGTGACATTGTTGCACTTGAGGTTGCACCGGGTAAGGAATACATTTGCCAAAAGAGTGCATTTCTTGCTTCCACACCGAACATTGAGCTTTCCGTATATCTTCAAAAAAAGCTTGGTGCAGGCTTATTCGGCGGTGAGGGCTTCATAATGCAAAGGCTTTCGGGAAGCGGTCTTGCTTTTATTGAAATTGACGGCACGGCAGTTAGATATAATCTTGAGCCGGGACAGAAGCTTGTCGTTGACACAGGTCATGTTGTAATGATGGACGCAAGCTGCAAAATGGAAATTCAAACCATTAAGGGTGCAAAAAACATTTTCTTCGGCGGCGAAGGCTTGTTTAATACCGTTATCACGGGACCGGGTGAGGTTGTGCTTCAAACAATGCCTATCATCAAGCTTGCGCAGTCACTTATTCCATATATGCCGACAGCTTCAAACAACTGATTTTTATAAATAGCATGAATATAATAATATGAGGTGATTGCATTGTTTAAGGAAATTAGTGCAAAGGACATCAAGGAAAACGCAGTAGAGCTTTTAAGCACAAAATGGGGGCTTGTAACTGCCGGCAACTCATCTGCCTGCAACACCATGACGGTTAGCTGGGGTGCAATTGGTGAGCTTTGGGGCAAGGATTGTGCAACCGTGTATATACGCCCTCAAAGATACACTGAGGAGTTTCTTAACAAAGAGGATTATTTCACATTAAGCTTTTATCCCATGGATAAGAAGCAACAGATTCACGGTGTCTGCGGCTCAAAGAGCGGCAGGGATGTTGACAAAATAAAGGAGTGCGGCTTAACTCCGTGCTTTGACGAGAAGGCTCCGTATTTTGCACAGGCAGAGCTTGTTCTCGTATGCAAAAAAATGGCAAAGTCAAAATTTGACCCTAATGATTTCATTGACGATACAATTGTTGATAAATGGTATGAGCAAAATGATTTCCATTACATTTATTACGGCGAAATAGAAAAAGTCTTGATTTCTGAATAATAGTGTAGTATAATGATTGAGCCGACGGTGGTTTGCTGTCGGCTCAGTGAAAAGGTAGGGGTTTGTCCTTATTTCATAATGTAGCGTATGGGCCCTGTGCAACGGGATGCTACGAACCTTGTCAGGCGGGGAACCGAGCAGCAATAAGTGGATTATTCTGTGTGCCGCAGACAAGTCTGTGCGTTACATTATGAATTAAGCTGCTTCTGCCTTTTTATATTAAGATTTGGAGGTAACACATGTATCAGGTTTTATACAGAAAATACAGACCTAAGATTTTTGCGGATGTATATGGTCAGGACCATGTTACCTCTACATTGAAAAACGAGATTGTAGAAAACAGAATTTCTCACGCTTATCTCTTTACAGGCTCAAGAGGTACAGGCAAAACAACGTGTGCAAAAATTCTTGCAAAGGCAGTAAACTGTGAAAACAGCAACAACGGTGAGCCATGCAACGAGTGTGAGATTTGCCAAGGACTTGACGCCGGTACAATTTATGATGTTGTTGAGATTGATGCCGCATCAAACAACGGTGTTGATAATATCCGTGAGCTTCGTGAAGAGGTTAACTACGCGCCGTCAAGAGGTAGGTATCGTGTGTATATTATCGACGAGGTGCACATGCTCTCAACAGGTGCGTTTAACGCCTTGCTCAAAACTCTTGAGGAGCCACCGGCTCATGTAATATTTATATTAGCTACAACAGAGGTGCATAAGCTGCCTGCAACAATTCTTTCACGCTGTCAGCGCTTTGATTTTAAGCGTATTCAACCCGAAACAATGTCGGTAAGGCTAAAGCAGGTTGCCGAGGCTGAGGGAATGACGTTGACTGACAGTGCCGCAACTCTTATTGCAAGGATTGCAGACGGTGCACTTCGTGACGGCTTATCCGTGCTTGATCAGTGTGCAGGTCGTGCAAGCAGCATTGACGAGGCACTCGTTTCAGAGGTTGCAGGTATCGCTAATAGGGAGATTTTGTACAAGCTTAGTGATTGTATTTCCAACAAGGATAGCTCCGAGTGCATGAGCTTGATTTCCAATCTTTATCAAAACAGCTACGACATGGAAAGACTCTGTGTTGAAATGATAAACCATTTCAGGAATTTCCTTATTACGAAAACCGTTAAAAAGAGTCGCGAGCTTATTATTTGCACAGACGACGAGTATAACATGATTTTGAACGGCGCAAGGTCGTTTACTATGGAAACGGTAATTTATGCTCTTGATTTGTTCCAAGATGCATTGACAAAAATAAAAGGCGGTGCGTCTGCAAGGATTGGGGTTGAGCTTTCGTTTGTAAAGCTTTGTGAGCCTAATCTTGAGGTTAGCAACGATTCTATGCTCGACAGGCTTTCCCGTCTTGAAATTGCAGTTAAAAACGGCGTGAAGACCATATCGGATGCAAGGCCGCAGGCTACCGAATCTCAGCCGATAAAGGAAGAAGCCAAATCGGTTGCTCGTGAAAAGCAGGCTGATGTAATTGAAGAGCAGAGCGCCCCTGTTGCAGAGGAAGAGCTTGAAAAGAAGGAGGAGGTTGAGCCTCCTGTACCGACTGATGAGACAGACGAGCAGATTGCTCCGACAGAGCAGGAGTTACCGCCTATTCAGCCGCAAGCCACAGAGCAGGCAGAGAGCACAGAGGCTTTAAATACCGATGCTTCAGCCCAGCAGCCGTTTGAGTATTGGGATAGCTTTTTGAGTGAAATATATAAGCTTGATATTGCGACATACAGTGTTATTGCAAATGCGAGTGCCTACACAAGAGGCGAGTTCTTCTTAATTGACAGCTCAAATCCTACAATTAAGGAATTTCTTAAAATCTCAACTCGTTCAAGGGCAATTAAGCAGGCATTGTATAATGTTACAGGTAAAAAGTACAAGCTCGGTCTTTTTAAGCGCAGTGCCGATGAGGTGCAAAAGCAGGATTTGCTTGAGGTGTTGATCAATAGTGCTGAAAACAATGTTAAGATTAACTTTGAATAAACAATAATGTATAGGAGAATTTAACTATGAAAGCAAGACTTCCACAGGGAATGGGTGGCGGCCCACAGAACATGCAGGCTATGATTCGTCAGGCACAGAAGATGCAGGAGAATCTTGAGGCAAAGAAGGCGGAGCTTGAGGAAAAGGATTATGTTGTTACCTCAGGCGGCGGAATGGTAGAAATTACTGTTAAGGGCAACCATCAGGTTCAGTCAATCGGTCTTAATCCTGAAATCGTTGATCCTGAAGATGTTGAAATGCTCGAGGATATGCTTGTTGCTGCATTCAATGAGGCTATGCGCCAGATTGAAGAGGAGTCGGAGCGTGAGCTTGAAAAGGTAACAGGCGGACTTAACATTCCGGGACTTTAATACAAATTATAAACGCGTGAGGTAGCTATGGGATATAATCTTGCACCGCTTCAAAATTTAATAGATCAGTTTGAACGCATGCAGGGCGTAGGTCACAAAACTGCTCAGCGTATGGCATTTTACATTCTCGGTCTTTCCGATAGCGAGGCAAACGAGTTTGCCCGTGCCATCACAGACGCTCATACAAAAATTAAGCAGTGTAAAATCTGCTGCGACCTTGCAGATGATGATCTTTGCCCGATTTGCAAAAGTGAAGCAAGGGATAAGAGTGTTATCTGCGTTGTTGAGGATCCTCGTGATGTTGCCGCAATTGAGCGCACTAATGAGTACAAAGGCACATATCATGTTCTTCACGGCGCAATTTCGCCAATGGATAATATCGGACCGGACCAAATTAGAATAAAGGAGCTTGTTGCAAGGCTTAATGACGATACTGTTGAGGAGGTTATTATGGCAACAAACCCAACAGTCGAGGGCGAGGCAACTGCAATGTATATCAGTCGTCTGCTTAAGCCTATGGGTATTACTGTAAGCAGGCTTGCGTATGGCGTGCCTGTCGGTGCAGACCTTGAGTATGCCGACGAGGTTACGCTTTCAAGGGCAATCGAGGGCAGAAGCCTTATATAATTAAGCAAAGGAGTGATAGACTTGAAGGATAATAATAAGCAGGTAATTGCAAATAATAAAAAAGCCTATCACGACTACTTTGTTATTGATACCTACGAGGCAGGGATAGAGCTTTTCGGAACGGAAATTAAATCAATACGCAACGGCAGAGTAAATCTAAAGGATAGCTTTTGCTCTGTCGATGACGGCGAAATGTTTGTAATCGGTATGCATATTTCTCCTTATGAAATGGGTAACAGGTTTAACCGTGATCCAATGAGAAAAAAGCGCCTTTTGCTTCATAAAAAGGAGATAATGAAGCTGTTTGGCGAAAGTCAGCAGCAGGGACTTTCTATTGTGCCGCTCAGCCTTTATATTATCAATGGCAGGGCAAAGCTTGAAATCGGTCTATGCAAGGGTAAAAAGCTTTATGATAAGCGTGCAGTTCAGGCAAAGAAGGACTCCGACAGGGCTATCGAAAGAACTCTTAAGGAGAATTACAGATAATTTAATACGGGGATGAAAGGATTTCGACAGGGTTGTTGAACCTTGGTCAGCGAGTAGTGGAGTTGCACCACTTTAAAAGTAACAACTTAAAATTAACTGACAAAAATAATTCAGTTGCTCTTGCTGCTTAATTAGCAGCTTGCGTTCTACCGCAAAGTGCCACGGTTGCGGATAGGGCGTCGATTTAGTGGCGAACATGAACGAGAGAGTGTCTCGTCTCTCGTCAGGTAATAGAGAATACCGTAGCCTGCAGGCTGTTTATCGCCGGCAGGTGAGGGGATAACCTAAAGGATAAACTACACTCGTAGAGCCCTTGGCAAGATGATTTTGGACGCGAGTTCGACTCTCGCCATCTCCACCACAAAACAAAAAAGCACCCTTGCGGTGCTTTATTTGTTTTGAGCATTGGAAACGAGAGTCGAACAGCCGTAAAGAAAACAGTCCGGTGGACTGTTTTTAGGCGCGTGCGTGTCGGCGAAAGCCGAGCGACTCTCGCCATCTCCACCAGGACAGAATAATCCGAAACTTGTTATCATTGGTAACTGTTTCGGATTTTCTTTATTTTTGAATAAAGTTAAGGAAGGGCGTTAACCCTGCATTTAATTATTGAAATAACTCTCATTATGTGATATTATAGTATGAAAATTAAGTTGTCTTATAATACGAATAAATTAAACTAATAAAGAGAGATATTTATGAGCGTAAATTATTATGATACAGTTGAAGATAGCTTATTAAAATTTGCTGTTATTGTTACAAAAACAAACGGAAAATGGGTTTTCTGCAAGCATAAGGACAGAGACACATTAGAGGTTCCGGGCGGTCATCGTGAGCCAAACGAGGATATTTTAGATACTGCAAAGAGAGAACTCATTGAAGAAACAGGTGCGATTGATTTCAACTTAAATCCCATCTGTGTTTATTCTGTTACGGGAGAAAATAATTTTAACGGTGAAGAAACATTTGGCTTGTTATGTTATGCCGATATATATTCTTTTGGAAATATTGACAGTGAAATAGAAAAAATAATAATATCTGATGATTTACCGACAAATTGGACTTACCCAACAATTCAGCCATTCCTTCTTGCAGAATTAGAAAAGAGAGGCGTTATTTAAAGGGTTAATTTATGAAACACAAAATGAACTTGCAACACGAGCCTTTCGTGAAAATCAAAGCCAAAACAAAGACCATAGAAATGAGATTGTTTGATAAAAAGCGTTCTGTAATATCCGTTGGTGATGATATTGTTTTTGTTGATAACAGCACAAAAGAAACGATTACTTGTAAAGTAAACAATTTGTTTAAATATAAAAGTTTTGATGAGCTGTATTCTAACCACGATAAAACATCTGTTGGATATAGTGAAGATGAAATTGCAAATCCCAATGATATGCTCACTTATTATTCAACAGAGCAAATCGAGAAATATGGTGTTGTTGGAATAGAGTTATTATTCTAAATGAGCATTGGAAACGAAAGTGACTATATGAATAATTTAAAACCATTTATTGCGTCTTGGCTTTAGTAATACAGGTGAAAAATAAAAATGAGACGGCTGAATTTCAGCCGTCTTATTTTGTCATGGCGGAGTGGGTGGGATTCGAACCCACGGGTGAAAGAATCACACGATAGATTTCGAGTCTTTTAGTCATCTTATCAAGATCAGGTAGTTTCGTATTGTTTTCAGGTCGTTTCGTCTGCGCCGAAAGCCGCATATAATAAGGCTTTTTTGCCCCTAAAGCCTTACTGCGACTGCATTTTTTCAAAGTGGGTTCAAATCGGCATTTTTGCCGATTTTGGAGAGAAATCGGGGAAGACAGGAGAGAAATCATGAGAGAAGGCAATACAAAATTACATACACCGCAGAAAGAACTTCAAACCGACGAAATCTATTTTTGAGGTGTATCAGATGAAAAATCTACCGATTGACTGGGACAGCGTTCCCGATGTGATGAACAAGGATCAGTTTTATAGGCTCTGCCATATCAGCAAGTCTACGGCATTGCATTTGCTCAAAAGTGGCAAGGTTTCCTGTGAGTGGACGGGCAAGAAAACACGGTGTTACAAAATCAAGAAAGAGGATGTTCGGGCGTACCTTGAGAAGAGAGCCGTTTATCCTGAACTCTATTCTGCACCACGTGGTTGGTACGGCGGTCACTATGTTGCAAAGCTCTCAAAGGAACTGACAGAAGATGTTCTCCGGCAAATGCACGACTATTACGCCAAACTGCTCGGCAAGTATAAGGATGTCGTTACCGTGCAGGAGGTTGTCGCTTTGACCGGCTACGCCAAAACCACCGTAAATAACTGGTGCAACCATGGGCAACTTAAATCGTTTCGCAAAGGACAGCTCTTTTACATACCGAAAATTTTCCTCATCGACTTTTTCTGTTCGCTGACCTTCCGTTCCATCACCCGCAAAAGCCTGTGGCATATCCAAACGCTGAACGATTTTCAAAGGAAGATGAAGCAGAAGAAGTAAAAGTAACCGCCTCTGCATTTTCGCAGAGGCGG
>CAMGDK010000033.1 GCA_946042285.1 uncultured Clostridia bacterium
CACCTAAGCCTTCGTCGGCAGCGTCAGATGTGTATAAGAGACAGGCATATACAACCTCCAAAAATTATTGTTAGTATTCTACCACTTTTTACTCACTTTTGCAATATTGGTAAATATATAAATTACATAATTTAAAATATCACTTTTTGTTTAATATTTCTTAAGAATTACCGACACCAAAGAGCCACCGCCGGAAGCAAATACTTGTTTTCATTCCAAATTCTGTTATATTCTTTAATCGGTAAAGGACATGTTGCTTTTCCCGTTTCAACGGTTACAGTAGGAATTTTTTGATTATTGCAAACCCATTCACCGAAATTTGAAGACACTATACTTCTTTTAGGATTAGGCTCTGCGTCAAAATATCCTGTTACTCCGTTTACAACCTTATATAAGGATTTGCACTTATTTCTAAAGCTTCCGCTTTGACGGAAATTCCAAAAAAGCATTGAGCCTGTTGAATGATAACTTATAACCGCCTTTGGCTTTACTCTTTTAACTATTTCCATCAATATACGAGTCTCATTTTCAGATGCCGGTGATTTGCCCTTAAAGCCCTCCGCTCCGGGATGCTTAACATAGGACTTGTATTTATTCCAGCACTGCGGAAAATTTATATTTAGGTCAACCCCCATTGCGTTCGATTTCCAATTTATAAAATAGTTCTTTCTTCCCTTGGCGTATTTCTTTTCTATTTTTTCAAGTCTTTTCCTGATTTTTTCATCTCTGATTGCCTTTGTACCAAACTGTGAAATCGACACTCCGTCGGGATTTGTCATAGGCACTACATGAAGACATGTTTCTTCAAAAAGCTCACAAAACGAATAACCGTCATAGGCTCCTGTATAATAGTTTGCGCATATTGCCTCTATTTCACGCATGACAAGAAGCGAATTCATATATTCCCTTGCATGCATTGATGCTTGAACAAGGATGTGATTTTGTGCGTTAGGATTACCGATAACTACCTCAAAAATATCTCTGTTGTCACATGTTTTACCGACGGAGCTATATGTCATTATTGATGAATATTTTTCACTTAACGCCTTTAAATCCTTCTTCATTTGGTTATATGTATATTTTGATTTTTTTGTGCTGACAGTTTTAAGCTTTGAAGTGTTAATATAGCTACCGCTTTTCTCCTTGTAAGAAAAAACAGTAAATTCAGCAATAGTATTTCCGCTTTCTTCAGCCGTAGCACTCACTATTGATTTGCCTGCTTTAACAGCACTAACCCTTCCGTTTTCTGAAACTGTTGCTACCCTTGAATTTGATGAGCTCCAAATCAGCCTTTCATTGTAATCGTTAAAGTTGTCGGCTTCCTCCCCTAAATTCTCATTGTTGCCAACATTGATAAACACACTTTCCATGACAAAATCATCTTGTTCAAAATAATTCTCTTCTGCAAGGACTTCGCAAGGAATTATTGACACGAAAATCATCAAAAGAGAAAATATAAATGATAATACTTTTTTCATGCAAGCTCCTAATAAAAAACAATTTTTAACATAGCAATTATAATAGAAAGATGTCCATAAGTCAAACATATCAAAAAAAGACGATGCGAAAAAAACGCATCGCCTTTCTCATAATTAAGTTATGCCATAAAGGAACGAATAACTGCTTCGCAATCCTTTTTGTCCATAATTTTCGGTACAGGATAAAGTGGATTACCCTCTTTAAGAGCACGCTCAACAAGAGTAGGAATATCCTCTTCCTTGATGAAATCAAATTTCTCGGGGATATTCATGTTTTTGTTAAGTGTGCGAATAGCATCAATGAACGCCTTACCCTTATCCGCTGTGTCAAGTCCCTTGCCGATGCCGACAATATCCGCAAGCTTTGCAAGCTGTGGATATGCAGCGTCTGCATAGTAGTCAAGAACATAAGGAAGGATAACTGCATTTGCAAGTCCGTGAGGTGTGCCGTAAAGACCGCCGAGATTATGTGCAATAGCATGTACATAGCCTACATAAGCGTGTGTGAACGCACGACCTGCAAGGAATGAACCCTTAAGCATGTTTCCTCTTGCTTCGAGGTTCTTGCCATCGTTATATGCTGTTTCAATGTTTGCAAAGATAAGCTTTGTTGCTTCCTCAGCCTCTTTGATTGTGTCCTTCGTATTACTCTTGCCGATATAAGCCTCAACTGCATGAGTGAGTGCATCCATACCGGTTGTTGAAGTAATATGCGGCGGTAATCCGACTGTAAGCTCAGGATCAAGCACTGCATATTTAGGACGAAGGCAGGTATCGTTAATAGCATTCTTCTCGTGAGTATCAGGATCTGTTACAACAGCGGCAACCGTTGTTTCCGAGCCTGTACCTGCAGTTGTAGGAACTGCAAAGAATGGCGGAAGCTTCTTACGTACCTTAAGCTGACCACGCATTGCTCTAACCGTTTGATTAGGCTTAACAACACGAGCACCTGCTGCTTTAGCACAGTCCATCGGAGATCCGCCGCCGAAAGCGATAATACCCTGGCAATTGTTCTTAATATACATTTCTCTACATTCCTCAATGTTAGGGATTGTAGGATTTGGCTGAACGCCATCATAAACTACATATTCAACGCCAACCTCTTCAAGCTTGCTGAACATAGGATCAAGAAGATGAAGCCCCATAAGACCCTTATCTGTAACTATAAGAACCTTATTGATACCCTTCCCCTTGACAAATTCAGGGAGCTTAAGAATACTGCCGGCGCCTTCAAGAAGCTCAGGTGATGACCAATCCATGAAGCACATTGCAACCTTGAAAACACGCTGGTAAATTCTATACCAACACTTTTTCAATTCCCAAAGCATATTTTTTCCTCCTTTACATAATATTTACCTGTATATTGTAACTGTTTTACATTTCTTTTTCAAGTCTTTTAACTAAATTACCCTTTAAAAATTGTAATTGATATGCTATTATGAATATACATGTTACAGGAGTTGAATGTATGAATAACGAAAAACTGATATTTTGCGGCAACAACGCAGATTTTCTTGACAGTCAAAGAATAAAGGAAAGCAACAGCTCTAACTCAGGGACAGCCTTTCGTATTCCGAGCCTAATTAAATCCGGCGACACGCTTATTGCCGCTATTGACAAGCAAAGCTGCGGTGCTGATTGGGGCTTTATCGAGATTGCAATAAGGCGAAGCGAGGACGGCGGAGAAACATGGAGTGATATTGAAACTATTGCTACTCCTCCGGCAAGAGATATTGTTGCGTCTGACGAATGCTACAAATCTGCATTTTTTATCGATCCGCTGATGGCGATTGCACCTAACGGCGATGTCGTTATGATAATCGATTTTTATCCCGAATGTAAGGGCTTGCACGACATACGACTGCTTGACAAGGGAAAGCTACCCTACACAATGGTAAACGGCAAAATGCGCCCTGCGCTTTATGACAGGGACGGTAAATTTTATGTGGTTTGCGAGGACGGAAGTGTTCTTGACAGTCATCTTCAGCCAACGGATTACACACAGCCTGATTGGTTTGGTTCTTTGTACAAAAACGATGAATATGTCGGAAACATATTCTTAAACGGCTCAAAGCCTATAAGCAAGGACGAGAGAACAACATTCGGCGCACCTTTAAAGGCACCAAAAAGAAACTACATATACATGCTGAGAAGCTCTGACAACGGCAAAACATGGAGCAAGCCCGTTGATATAACACAGGATTTTCTTATCAAGTCCGACGGAACATTTGTCGGCACTGCTCCCGGTGTCGGCTTAACAACACAAAACGGTAAAATACTTATGCCTCTCTATGTTGATCGCAAGGAAGCAGTTATGATATACAGCATTGACGACGGCTTCACATGGCGGAGAATGACAAATCAACCGTACTGCCGAAATGTTGATGAATGGCAAATGGTGCAGGCGCCTGACGGTGTAATTATAGGAATAGGAAGGCAGAAAAAATACGGCAAATCGCCTATGTCAATTTCTTATGACAACGGCATACATTGGAGCAAGGCAAAAAAGACAGGCATATATGCTCCGAAATGTCAAAAGAGCGTTATCAGCATCGGTGATTATGTATTCTGCTCACACGCAAGCGGCAGGACTCGACAGGACGGTGTTATTTCCGTCGGCAAATTTACAAGGAGTGCAGGCAAAACATCGGGCATTTACTGGTACAAGGACACTGAAATCAACAACGGATTTTTTGCTTATTCGTGCCTTACACAGATTGATGACGAGCATATCGGTGTTCTGTACGAGGCTGCACCAAGCTCCTATATTTGCTTTAAAAAATATAAAATTTCCGATTTAATATAGCATTAGGGTGGTTTGATTTAATCAAGCCGCCTTTTATTTTGTTTTAGTTTTATTTGATTTTTACAGTCGTTAGTGATAAAATAGCAGAAATGATTTTGTTTTGGGTGATTTTATGCTTAAGAAAAGAGGGGCAGGCGTACTGCTTCACATAAGCTCTATGCCATCACAATACGGTGTTGGTGTATTTGACGACAATGTAAAAAAATTTGTTGATATAATTGCAGACATGGGGTTTACATATTGGCAGGTTTTACCGTTCAATCCGCTTGATGATGCTAATTCGCCGTACTGCTCACCATCCGCATTTGCAGGCAACTACCTTTTCATAAATCCGCAAGGGTTGTTAGATATGGGATTAGTCAGCGAGGATGATGTCAGGTCTAATATTTATGACGGTACACCATATACTGCCGACTATGAATTTGCTGCAAAATGCAGACTTGAATTACTGAAAAAAGCTTTTTTATCCATCGATGGTGAGCTTGCAGAAAAAATCAAGCAATTTGAGCTTAATAACCCTTGGCTGACTGATTACAGCGTATTTATGGCAGTTAAGGAAAAGGAGGATATGAAGCCTTGGTGGGAGTGGAGTAACGAGCATGTTCGCTACTTTGAGTGCATCAAGGATATTTACTCCTACGAAAAGGATGCTGCCTTTTGGAAATTTGTTCAATACATTTTCTACAAGCAATGGGACGAATTAAAGACTTATGCTAACAGCAAGGGCATTGCAGTTATCGGCGACATGCCTATTTATGTTGCAATGGACAGTGTCGATGTATGGTCAAACCTTCCTATGTTTCTTATTGATGAGAGGACATTGAAGGTTGAAAAGGTTGCAGGTGTACCTCCTGATTATTTCAGCGAGGACGGTCAGCTTTGGGGCAACCCTATCTATGACTGGGATGCTATGAAAAAAGACAATTACAGCTGGTGGATTTCTCGACTTAATCACAATCTAAACATATATGATGCAGTTAGAATTGACCATTTCAGAGCATTTGCATCATATTGGGCAATCCCTGCCGACTCCAAAACTGCAAAGGTCGGCGAATGGATTGACGGTCCGAGAATGGATTTCTTTAACAAAGTGTTTGAACAATTCCCCGATGCACCTATCATCGCAGAGGACCTTGGTGTGTTTGGTGAGGATGTTGTTAAGCTTCTTGACGATACAGGCTTTCCGGGTATGCGAGTGGTTCAGTTTGGATTTGATCCTAACGGCGACTCAACTCATCTTCCTCATAATGCAGTTCAAAACAGCATAAACTATGTCGGCACACACGACAACAACACTATTCTCGGTTGGCTTTGGGAGGCAAGCGAGGCAGAGCGCAGATTTGCACTTGATTATGTCGGATTTAACGGCGACAACTGGGGCGAGGGCGGATATTACAGTCAATCATGCAGAAGAGTGATTGAGGCTGTGTGGAAAAGCTCATCAAGCACGGCAATAATTTCACTTCAGGACATGTGCGGATTCGGCAGTGATGCAAGAATGAACATCCCCGGTGTTCCGGAAAAGAACTGGAGATTTCGCACGACAATGGATACAATTAACTCAATCGACAGAGAGTATTTCAAAAAAATCAACTCACTCTATCGCAGAATGTATCCGTCAATCGAGGAATAACAACGAAACTTTAAAATGCACTTACCTATAAAGAATTAAAAATCCTCAACCGAAAAAATGGTTGAGGATTTTTAATTGATTTATTAAAGTAGTTTATCGTTTTCCAAAATAAATGGTTTTGCACTTTCGCCGGTTGTATCTGTGTCGTATGATGCCATAAGATATTCCTTAAGCTCTTGCTTGCTGTTAAAAGTAATCATTTGATAAGGCAGCTGGAAGGATAGCTTTTCAAAGAAAATATACTTATCTTTATTCTCCATTAGCACACCTGTATGACCGATGATAAGCTCGTTTTCATCCTCGCTAAAATGATTATGAATATACACAGATATTAGTGAAATGTTCTTACTTGTATTAAATTTAACACCAATGCTATCCCAGTATGCCTTTTGCACTTCGTATTGCTCATTTGTATCAGTTGATGAGGTTGTGGTTATTGTGGAATACATTGCCTCAAACTCGGCTAATTCTTCGTCTGTGAAATAGTTGTCTTTTGAATAATTTAATGCGTCCTCATCCATAAACAAAGCAGACGGGTTGCTTTTTGACGTGTCTTCAACAGTAATGAAATCCTTCATCAGCTCAAATGCTGTTAGTCTACAATTATAGCCGATAAACATATCATTTTTCTTTGCCCACATTTCGTCAATTTTAATATCATCATATTTTGGAATAGGTGAAGATAAATCAATAGTGCCATCACTGTATAATAGGTCTTTGCCAATCGTTTCACTATAATAATTAACACTATCAATAACCTTTTGTGCATTATCCGTATCAACATCATTCTTTACTAAAAGCTCTAATAAATAATCAGAATCAGCACCATTCGCAAGATTGGTAAATTCAATTGCACCACCCTTAATACTATTGTTAGTGCATGCACAGGTGCTAATGCTAATAATCAACACCAACAGAATGGCAAGTGTTTTTTTGATATTCATTCTATAACTCCTAATGTGATTCGTTTTTTTATCAATATTTTTTTACAAAAGCAGAATAGTTTTTATTCCAACTATCGTAATTCTTATTGTTTGAAAGATTTTCTATTATAGCATGTTTTGATTTATTTTACGCTTTCAAGGAATTTGACAAATTGTGCTTTGCCCTTTTCCGTTCTTTCAAACACACCGCACTGCTCAAGAATTTCGGTAAATACAATACCGATTTCATCCTTAATTATCTCATCTATATTATCAGCGTTAACATCATATTTTGCCTTAATCATATCCGCCCATTCGCTATGCTTAGCAAGCTCCTCGTTAGCGGAAATATCTTCACCGTTTACCATAGCTTTTGCAAGGTCTGCCATTTCCTTTTTGAGCCTTGACGGAAGAACGGCAAGTCCCATAACCTCAATTAAGCCGATATTCTCCTTCTTGATATGGTGATGCTCGGGATGCGGATGGTAATAGCCCATTGGATATTCAGGAGTAGTGATATTATTTCTAAGAACAAGGTCGATTTCAAATTTGCCGTTTCTCATTCTTGTGATTGGAGTGATTGCATTATGCGGCTCACCGTCTGTTTCGGCAAGGACAAACGCTTCCTCGTCGGTATATTTCTCCCATGCGTTGAAAACAATACCTGCCAAATCGGCGAGTCTGTCCTTATCGGCACAGGTAAGCCTTAATACGCTCATAGGCCACTTAACGATACCGCCCTCAACATCGTCGAAGCCGTCAAATTTGAAAGGAATTTCAATCGGTGCCTTTGCCATGGCAAACTCATAGTTACCGCCCTGGAAATGCTCGTGTGTAAGGATTGAGCCTCCCACAATTGGCAAGCCTGCATTTGAGCCTATGAAATAATGAGGAAAGATTTCAAGGAATGAAAGAAGCTTAACAATAGCCGCCTTATCTATCTTCATTGGAATATGCTCGGCATTAAATACAATACAATGCTCGTTATAATATACATAAGGTGAATACTGAAGGAAGAAATCAACACCGTCAAGCTTGATAGGAATAATCCTGTGATTTTCTCTTGCAGGGTGGTTTACTCTGCCTGCATAGCCCTCATTCTCCCTGCAAAGCTGACATTTCGGATAAGCGCTTTGCTTCATTGTTAATGCAGCCGCGATAGCCTTTGGATCCTTTTCCGGCTTTGAGAGGTTAATTGTAATATCAATATCGCCGTACTCGGTTTTTGTTACCCACTTTACATCATTCTTGATTCTGTATTCTCTTACATAATCTGTTTTCTTTGCAAAATCATAATAGTAATTAGTTGCGTCAACAGGAGATTTTTTGTATTCCTCATTAAACTTCTTAATAACCTCGGACGGTCTTGGGGTTAACACACCCATAAGCCTTGTATCAAAAAGATCACGATAAACGACACTGTCCTCGCACAATCCCTTTTCAACCGCATAATCAAGGCAGGCAGCAAGGATTTCTTCAAGAGTATAATCACCCTTAACCTCCTCTTCCTCGTAAGCATCAATCGACAAGTTCATGCATAATTGGTTAATAGTGTAAACCTTATCCTCAGGCTCAATGAGGTTAGATTTAATTGCGTATTCTGCGAGTGCGTTAATTGCTTCAAATATATTCATACCATAATCCTCCTAATATTAAAATACATCATACCATAAAATATACAAATATCAAAGATTTTTTTTGCAAATAATGCAAAAAAGAGCAGGAATAACCTGCTCTGAGATGTATTTAGCCAAGGTCGATAGGATTTTTGTTATCCTTTTTCGACTCTCTGCCGTATTTTGCTTCGTAGCCCGGATTGATATAATCCTCGATAACCTTACCGTCACGAACACGGATAACACGCTCTGCCTGCTCTGCAATCTCGTTATCGTGAGTGATAACGATAACAGTCCTGCCCTCGTCCTTGAGCTCGTGAAGAATTGCCATAACCTCTTTTGTTGAACGGGTGTCGAGATTACCTGTCGGCTCATCGGCAAGAATAACAGGAGGACGAGCTGCAATAGCTCTTGCAACGGCAACTCTCTGCTGCTGACCGCCCGACATCTCCGCAGGCAAGTGATGCATACGCTTTTCAAGACCTACTCGCTTCAAGGCATCAACCGAAATTTCTCTTCTTTCAGCCTTACCCATTCCCCTGTAAACAAGAGGAAGCTCAACATTTTCAAGTGCCGAAAGAGACGGAATAAGATTAAAGCCCTGGAAGATAAATCCAATCTGCTCGTTACGGATAACGCTCATTTCATCATCGGTTAAATCGTCAACAAGATTGCCGTTAATGTAATACTCACCGCTTGTCGGAGTATCAAGAAGACCGAGCATATTCATAAGCGTTGATTTGCCGGAGCCCGACTGACCGATAATGGCAACAAATTCGCCCTCGTCAATTGTAATATCTACGCCGTCAAGCGCGTTAACTTGATTTTCACCGGGATTGTATATTTTATATACATCTCGAACTTCTATAAGATGCATAAAACAGCCTCCGTTTTACAAATTGTATATCATCATTATACCGAACAGAATATTAAAAGTCAAGCGTATAATTGTTATGATATTGTAAATTGATAATTGCAAAATGAATATTTTTCAAAAAGCAACACATAACAAAAACGGAGTGATAATATGAGTATTAGCAAAGACGATTACAGTAAAATGACAGACAAGGCGAGTCCTAACTCTCCCGTAGCCTTGAACTGTGTTAAGGCTTTTATCTTCGGTGGTGCGATATGCTGCTTTGGACAACTGCTAATGACATTGCTTGAAAACGCAGGTCTCGGTCAAAAGGAGGTGCAGGCAGGAGTATCATCAATACTGATTATCATTACGGCGATTTTAACAGGAATCGGTGTATTTGATAAGATTGCAAGACATGCCGGTGCAGGAACAATAGTGCCTATCACAGGCTTTGCAAACAGTGTTGTGTCCCCTGCTCTCGAATTTCAGCATGAGGGTTTTGTGCTTGGTACGGCATCGCAAATGTTTACTATCGCAGGACCGGTCATAGCATACGGCACTGCAAGCTCGGTTATATACGGATTGATATACTATATTATAAAATGAAGAAAGACCGTACTTCTTGTACGGTCTTTATCGTGTTATTTAGTTTTTACAGACTTAACCTTTGACCATGAGGAATATGCCTTAACTGTCTTTCCGCCTACCTTAGCATTTTTGTATGAGCGTACTCTTACATAATACTTTTTCTTAGCCTTTAGCTTTTTGATTGTTGCTGAGGCTGTATTCTTCTTGATTGTAACGGTCTTTTTATTCTTCTTGAATTTCTTATCGGTTGAATACTGAACCTGATAGCCGTTTACGCCTGAAATCTTCTTCCATGTAGCCTTAAAGGATTTCTTGCCTTTTGTAAGCTTTTTGATAGATGTTGCCTTCGGCTTTGCTGTTGTTGCTTCAGCCTCTGTTACTGTTGTAGATGTAGTAATTTCTGCCTGAGTAGTAGGCTGAGTTGTAGTAGGAGCCTGAGTAATCGGAGCCGTTGTTGATGTTGTAGGAGCTACTGTCGTCGAAGCAGTTGTAGGCTGAGTTGTAGTAGGAGCCTGAGTAGTAGGCTGAGTCGGTGTAGTCGGCTGAGACTGTGTTGTAGGCTGTGAAGGTGTCGGATCGGGTGTAGGAGTCACAAGCTTGTCAACATAATTGTCTGTGAATGCATATCCGCAAACAGTACAGGTGTATTCTGTATATCCTTCAGTTTCATATGTTGGCGGAACAATATTTTGAGAAAAGCTGTGGCAATCCTCTGTTATCTCCACATCGTAAGTAGTCTGACATTTTGTACATGTGTAAAGCTGAGTCTCACCCGCCAAGCAAACCTTTGTGTCATCCGACAGTACATAATCGTGATTACTTGTTGCCTCTGTGACATTTCTAAGGTCCTCGCTGCCGCAAGAGCATTGATACAAATCATAGCCGTTTAAACAACAGGTTGGAGCAATTGTTTCAACAAATATGTAGTTATGATTATGAATTTCCAAATCATTCTTTTCTGCATAATTTATAGCATCCTGTGAGTCGCTGATAATTGCTATTTGTGTGGAGCTGTCCTTGAATGCGTCATCAGCAATAACAATACTTTTATCAGGCAATTCGATAGTATCAATAGCATTACAGCCTACAAATGCATTAGAAGAAATGGTAAATGGTTCATTTTTATCCGAAAATTCGGAAACTGCTATGTATTCAAGATTATTACAAGAAACGAATGAATTTTCACCAATAGAATCTATATCAGGAGCAATACTTACCGCTGCAATTTCATCAGCATAATCAGACCAAGGAGCTTCATTTTCTGCATAATTATATAGCTTACCCTGACCTGTAATATTTAATAATCCGTTTGAATATAGAACAAATTCCGCATCATCGCCGCAGCTTCCGCTCAAAACTACATCGTCAAATTCTTCTTCATTACCTTGAGTCTCACTCTCCGAAAGAGACAAAACACTGAAATGTGACTCTACAACCTTTGAAATTGAATTTGCTGTTATTCTGTCTATTGGATTAGCACATTTTCCTTTTGGTGAGTTATCATTTTGATATTTTGCAGCGGCAGATTCATAGCAGGTTAAGAATTTATCACCGTAAACACAAATATCCTCTGTCATTTCAGGGAACTTGTAGCAATCGAATTCCGATACCTTTTTCAAAACATTTCCGCTTTTTTTCATTCTGTAAGCAAATACCTGGGATTTATTCTTTCTTCCGTGAGAGCAGCTTACAGCCATAAATAATTGATTATCATGAGTAAAAAACGCCACACCCTGCGACTTTAACGGAAGTTTGATTGTTGAATTGCTGATTTCAGTCAATGTTATCGAATTATATGCTTTTAAAATACTGTTCTTTTCATTTTCTTTCTTTTCAACAAAATTACCAACATATACATATCCGCCGTAATAGGTTACAAATGAAGGATTAACATTTACACCTATACATTTTGAAAATTCAACCTTAACAGCATCATTTCCCGAATTAGCTGCATTTACTATATCCGAATAATTAAGCATACATATCTGCTTATTATCGCTGTCGGCAACATAAATCAATCCGGCTTTTTGATTATATGATATACCGCCGACATGGCACTTGCTGTTGAGAACAACAGTAGTTAAATACTCATTTGTCTTTTTATCAAGAACATAAATTACAGAATTCTTCTTGCTTTCAGGTGCTGCTTTGCCCATCTCCTTATAATAATCATTTATTCCGTCATAGGCTGTTATAAGTATGTATGAGCCTGCAACGCATACACCCTGCGGAGTCATATAATTACTGTATGTTCCGTCGCCTGTATTTGTCTGCTCAATTCCGGGTATTATGCATTTAAAATTCTTGTATATTGAATCACGATATTTTGTGAATATAAACTTATCTAAAATGCTTTGAAATTTTGAAGAATACAAGCTGTTTGTTGAGGTTGGATGTGAAGCATCAAAATTATAATGAATAGTAGCAGTTGTAAGACATTCATTAGATGAACTAATACTGATTGCTTTCCATTCTGCTTCGGAGCCTGAATAATATACATCGTTTAAATTGTAGCAATAATCAAATGCACTATTACCTATGCTTGTTACACTGTTTGGTATTGTTACACTTGTTAAGCTATAGCAATAAGCAAATGCATCTCCACCTATGCTTGTTACACTGTTTGGTATTGTTACACTTGTTAAGCTTCTGCAATTATAAAATGCAAAATAACCTATTCTTGTTACACTGTTTGAAATTGTTATACTTGTCAAGCTGCTGCAATATTCAAATGCATATTCACCTATAATTGTTACACTGTCAGGTATTGTTACACTTGTTAAGCTACTGCAATTATAAAATGCATAATAACCTATGCTTGTTACGCTGTTTGGTATTGTATATGATGTTCTCGTGTTACCGATAGGATATTGAATTAACGCGGTTTTATCTTTGTTAAACAATACTCCGTCTTGTGAAGAATAGTTTTGATTATTGCCATCAACAATTATTTCTGATAAACTACTGCAACGATAAAATGCACCTACATCTATTCTTGTTACGCTGTTTGGTATTGTTACACTTGTTAATCTGCTGCAATCAGCAAATGCAGATTCACCTATGCTTGTTACGCTGTTTGGTATTGTTACACTTGTTAAGCTTATGCAACGATAAAATGCATCATCACCTATTCTTGTTACACTGTTTGGTATTGTATATGATGTTCTCGTGTTACCGATAGGACATTGAATTAACTCGGTTTTATCTTTGTTAAACAATACTCCGTCTTGTGAAGTATAGTTTTTATTATTGCCATCGACAATTATTTCTGATAAGCTACTACAACATACAAATGCACGATCACCCATGTTTGTTACGCTGCTTGGTATTGTTACACTTGTCAAGCTGAAGCAGTAACCAAATGCACGACCTCCTATACTTGTTACGCTGTTTGGTATTGTTACACTTGTTAAAGCGTAACAATCCCAAAATGCATTATCACCTATACTTGTTACACTATTTGGTATTGTTACACTTGTTAAGCTGCTGCAATCAGCAAATGTCCAAGCACCTATACTTGTTACGCCGTACTCTATTTCAACAGTTTTAACCGAAGAACGATTATTATACCATGGGGCAGAACTCTCCCAAGAATAGTCAGTCATTGGACCTGTACCGGAGATAGTCAAAAGTCCCGTTTCAGTATTGAGAGTATATGTAACACTCTTACCGCACGAGCCGGATAACTCCTGTGCAAATACCTTTAGATTCAACCCTGCTGTAATGCTGATGAGCATTACGATTGACATAAATAAACTTAGCGCTTTTTTCATGTATTGTTCCCCCTAAAACTTCATAACTTTATACTATCATTGAATGGTATATTTTGTCAATAATAAAACGGGCGAACGATGTTCGCCCGTACGGTTGATATGTTTAACCTGTTATGGAGATATATCCCTACTGTATTACAGCTGAAAATTCTCGATATAGCTGTCTATACAGGTTTGGATGATTTCCTCGGCAACCTCTCTCGGCTTAACCTCGGTTACGGATGTGCACTTATCATGCTCAAGAG
>CAMGDK010000034.1 GCA_946042285.1 uncultured Clostridia bacterium
TCGGAGATGTGTATAAGAGACAGTAATATAATAATATATATAATAATCTATTGTCAAGGATTTTTAAGGACTTTTTTATGAATACAGGCATAATTTGCGAATTTAACCCCTTTCATAAGGGGCATAAACACCTTATAGACAGTGTTAAAGACGATTTTGATGCTGTAATATGCGTTATGAGTGGGAATCTCGTTCAAAGAGGAGAGTTTGCTGTTGCAGACAAATTTGAGCGCACCCGCACGGCACTTGAAAACGGTGCCGATTTGGTGATTGAGCTTCCGTGCGTTTATTCGCTCATGTCAGCAGAGGGCTTTGCATGCAATGCAGTAAAAATCCTTGAGGCTACCGGCGTTGTTGACAGACTCGCATTCGGTGCAGAATGTGCAGACGTTAAGGCTTTGAGCGAGGCTGCCGAAAAAATACAAGGCTCGGCTGATGAAATTGCTCTTGAAATGAAAAAGGGTGTTTCCTATCCTACTGCAAGAAAGAATATTATCGGTGACGATATACTCGATTCACCTAACAACATTCTCGCTATTGAATATATTAAAAGCACTTCTCTGCCGTGCGTTGCCGTTAAGCGCATCGGCAAGGGACACGACACCGACGATGTGAATTACAGTGCTTCTGCCATTAGAGAGAAAATGAATATTGACGAAATACACTCTCTAAAAAGCTGTGAAAGGGCTGTTTTGGCAAAGTTGAGGACAATGAGTCGCGATGATTTCCTTAAAATCGAGGATGTAAACGAGGGACTTGAAAACAGAATTGTGCAGGCGGTTATGGCGGCAACAAGCCTTGAAGACCTTTATGATAAAATTAAGACAAAGCGATACACTCATTCAAGAATAAGAAGAATAGTTTTACGCAGCTATCTCGGTATCACAAGGGATTACTCATTTGAGCCGCCGTACATTCGCATTTTAGGCTTTAATTCAAAGGGAAGAGAAATTCTTAAGGATATTAAGAAAAAGTCAAAATTACCTGTTATCACAAGATATGCCGATGTAAAGCAATTAGACGACAATGCAACAGCGTTGTTTGAGCTTGAGTCAAGATGCACAGACCTGTACAATCTCGGATGTGCAATTCCTAAGCCGTGCGAACTTGAAAAAACATCGCAAATAATTATAATCAAGTAAAAAAGAGGCAAGCCTTGTGCTTGCCTCTTTATCATTTAATTTAACACTTATTTCTTGTCAATCTGCTTTGAATACTTTGCAAGGTAAACTGTTCTCATAAGGAAGCATTCAGCCTTAGGAACATAATGAGGACGGTTGAAAATATCAACATCAACCTGAGCCTCACAGCCCTTTTCCATGATAATATCAAGAGCATTTAAGTCACCCTCATTATTACCTGTTAACAAAGCGCCGTGACCTTCGATAAGAATAGCATTTCTGTCCTCAATTCCTTCACCGATTTGCTTAGCACACTCATCGGTGTCACCGTCAATCCACGGTGCGCAGTTAACATCAACGCCTACAATTTGAGCAAAGTCATCAATCATAGGAAGCATCTTTTCGCCAAGGCATGAAACAGCAACAACATAAGGATTTGTGTTGTGCTTAATCATTGTGCAATCCTCTTCCTCGTAAATTGCCCTATGAATCTTTGCACACTTCGGTGCAATACCGCCTATGCCGAGACCTGTTGACATGTCAACATCAATCTTCTGACCATCGCCGTAAGTAAGTGTGAATATACCGCCAACTCTTACTGAGCTGCCGAGATCACAAATAGTCTCAGGCATTTTGCCTGCCTCGTTCTTTTCGAGATAGAAGTTTCTCTTGTCTTCCTCTGAATAAACCTTTGCCCATGAATGACGAAGGTAGTTGTCCTTAATTACCTTTGCACAGCAGCTTTCAAGAGTCTCTGCAACCTCGAATGCGCCCTCAAAGCTGTCACCGAGACAGAGTGTACCGTGATGCTTAAGAAGGAATGCACGACAGCTCGGGTTCATCATCATGCATTTTTCAACCTTCTTGCGAAGCGGTGTTGTAGTTGACATTGCATACTCTGCAACCGGAACATAGTCACCAAGTACATTCTTAAATTCATTATACACATTTCTGATTTCCATACCTGTGATGCTCACTATTGTAGCATTCTTCTGGTGTGTATGGATAACAAAATTAACGAGCGGATGATGCTTATATGCATCTGCATGAATACCCTTTTCCGATGAAGGCTTAATATCACCCTCGTGTGAGCAATCGTCAATATTAACAACTACTACTTCGTCGGGAGTAAGAGTATCGTATGCACGACCTGACGGAGTAATAACAAACTGTGTTTCGCTTATTCTTGCCGAAACATTACCCCAAGTACGAGCAATAAGTCCGTTTTCAAGAAGTCTTTTACCCGCTTCTACAACTAATCTTTTAGCTTCTTCAACCTCGTAAGCCATATTGTTCTCCTTAAAATTTATTTATTCAGCATAATAGGGTTAAAGGGAGTGGAAAATACCACTCCCCGAAAATAATCAATTAGTAATCAATTTTCTCGCACTGTGAAAGAACCTTGTCAAATCTCTTGATACATTCATCGATATCCTCTTCAGTGTAAGCACTTGAAGTATAAAGACGAGAGCCTGCAAGAGTAACAAGACCTTCAGCCATGTAAGCAGCACCCATATACTGCATCTCTGTTTGACGAATACCTGTCTGCTTAAGTACATTTGGAATTGTCCATGGCTTCTTCCAGTTAACGCTGAAGTGCATTGTAGCAACTGTATGAAGCTGACAGATTGAACCGATATTGTAGCAAACGAACGGAAGGTCGTACTTCTTAATTGACTCGTTAAGGCCCTTAACAAGTCTGTCTGCCATCTGACCTGCAACCTGACAAGCGTTTCTCTTTTCAATTTCACAAATTACTGTGTAGCCTGCACAGCATGAAAGCGGAGTAGCAGCCATTGTACCGCCGCACATAGCCTTATGAATCTTCTTGCCCTCAGCCTTATCAAGACCTGCGCCAAGATACTTCATAACCTCCTTGTGACCGCCGATACCGCCGGCACCCGGATAACCGCCTGCAATAATCTTACCGAAGATTGTGATGTCAGGATCAATACCGTAGTAACCCTGTGCACCGGAAACACCGATACGGAAGCCTGTAACAACCTCGTCACAAACAAGGAGCGCACCGTACTTGCGGCAAAGTGCCTGAACTCCCTTAGGGAAGTCCTTATCTACCGGACGGGTTGCTGATTCAGGACCGCATGGCTCAATAAATACAGCAGCTGTACCGCCGCGGAACTTGTTGATGATAAGCTTCTTCTCAAGGTCCTTAAGGTCGTTAGGGAAGAATTCCTGTGTGTGCTTGAATACAAACATAGGAACGCCGTGTGATTGAAGGTTAAGTGTACCCGGAACACGCATACCCCAAGCAAGCTGATCTGACCAGCCGTGGTATGCACCACCCATTTTGATGATGTTCTTATGACCTGTAGCAAGACGGGCAACACGAACTGCACACATGCAAGCCTCAGTACCTGAACCGAGCATACGGAACATTTCTACTGAAGGAACGCACTCGCTGATCTTCTTTGCAAGCTTGTACTCATAAGGATGGAAAAGACCTGTTGAAGGACCGCAATCGTCAAGGAGCTCCTTTACCTTCTCCTTAACAACATCGTCGTTTGAGCCGATGATTGTCGGGCCGCCTGCCTGAAGGAAGTCAAAATACTCGTTACCGTCAATGTCATAGAGCTTGTTGCCCTTTGCCTTTGTCATAACGATTGGGAAAGGATAGTTGAATGCAAGGTTATGCTGAACACCGCCGGGGATTGTGTTCTTAGCCTCGGTAATCATTTCCTTTGACTTTTTGCACTTCTTCTCGAAATACTCTTCCTCGTAATTTTTGAGAGCTGCACGGTTAATTGAATAAATTGGTTTTTTGATGAGAGCGTCAAGTCTTGCTGTGAGCGCCGCTGCATCAGGATACTCTGTAATAGCAAATCTTGTATCCATCGGTGATTCCCCCTTAAATGTATTTGTAGTGAGTGACTGCTCACCATTTTAGGTGTGAGCGGCCGTTCACTTGTTTTGCACTTTTAGTATATCACTTTTTAACGATTTGTCAAATGATTTTCGGTAAAAATTTAGTCATATTAGTTGCAAAAAAGGTAAAAGAATGATAATATATCAGCGTAAATAATTGGAAAGGCTGAATAACTTTGTTGAGCTTGCACAAATTGCTCAAGGTTTTTTGTGCATTGATACAAAATTGAAATAAATATGAACTACTACAAAGAAGCCTTTGAAAGAGCAACCGACGAAAGAAAGAAGCAAATACTTGAATCCGGCATTGAAGAATTTTCTTCAAAGGGATACGAAAAAGCCAACATAAACATAATTGCAAAAAAGGCAGGCATATCAATCGGTCTTATGTACAAATACTTCGCTACCAAGGAGGATTTGTTTATCACCTGCCTGCAACGAGGAACTCAAATCCTTGATGAAGCACTTTATGCAATTATGGAGAGTGATGACAGGCTTCTTGTAAAAGCAGAAAAGCTTATTCGTATTATAGTTACCCATTCAAAAGCAAACGCAAACTATATAAAGATGTATAATGAAATCGCTGCCGAGAAGAATGCTGACAGAGTGAAATCCATGGTGGCGGAAATAGAAAAGAAGCGCAGTGAAATTCTCATTACGGCGATTACGCAGGCACTTTCAAAGGGAGATGTCAGACCTGACCTTGACCCAAGGCTGTTTGCATTTTTCCTTGACAATCTGCTTAACGCTCTTTTGTTTTCATATACCTGTGATTATTATAAGGAAAGATTTAAGATTTACACAGGTGTTGATGTCGGCGAAATGAGTGATGAGGTTGTTATATCACAGCTTTTGAAATTTATTGAATCGGCATTTACATTTGAAAAATAATGTTGCTTACTGAAATTTAACAAACGGAGGATATATATGAAGAAATATGTTATTGCTTATGATATTGGCACAACCGGTATCAAAACCTGCTTGATTGAGATTGACGAGTCGATGCAGATTCTTGCTTCTGCAACAGAGGGATACGGTCTTTATGTTGACGACGAAACAGGAGTTAAGGGCGGTGCCGAGCAGGACGCAGACGAATGGTGGAGCGCAATGTGCACCACCACAAAAACAGTGCTTGAGAAGGTGCCGAATGTTACAAAGGATATGGTTGAAGGCATCAGCTTCTGCTCTGCCATGCAGGGACTTGTTCTTGTAGATAAGGACGGCAAGTGCATCCGTCGTCCCATGACATACATGGATCAGCGCGCAAGAGAGGAATTGAAAAAAGGTATTGCATACGGCTTCCAGATTGCAGGCGCAGAGGTTACTAAGCTTCTTAAGTACCTTAAATACACCGGAGCAGTTTCTTCATCTGTTAAGGACCCTATTTGGAAATACAAGTGGGTTGAGGCTCACGAGCCTGAAAACTTCAAGAGAATTTACAAGTGGCTTGACATTAAGGAATATCTTATTTGCCGTGCGAGCGGTGAATTTGTTATGACAACCGACTCTGCATTTGCTACCTTGCTTTACGACACAAGAAAAGGTCACGAGGGTTGGTGCAAGCCTATTTGCGACATGGTCGGTGTTAATATTGAGCATCTGCCTTCTATCAAAAAATGTACGGAGAAGGTTGGCGAAATTACAGAAAGTGCCGCTAAGGAGCTCGGTCTTCAGGCAGGCACTGCTGTTTACGGCGGCGGTGGTGACGCATCGCTTATCGGTGTCGGTGCAGGTGCCGTTGAAAATGGTGATACTCACATTTATTCAGGCACATCGGGCTGGGTAGGCACTGTTTGCCCGGAGCAGACCGTTGATGCAGGCGCTATGATGGCGGCTATTGTCGGCGCAGATCCCGAATCGTATAACTATTTCGGCGAGCTTGAAACATCTAACAAATGTGTAGGTTGGGTTAAGGACCATCTTGCTCTTGATGAAATAGGCATTTTCCTTAAAAAGTACGGCAATGCAACAGACAGCCTTGAACAGATTGAGTTTAACCTTTACGATTATCTTGAGGAGGTTATTGACACCGTTCCGGCAGGCTCAAACGGTGTTATCTTCACTCCTTGGCTTCACGGCAACAGATGTCCGTTTGAGGATCCCAATGCGGCAGGCATGTTCTTTAACATAAGACTTGAGACAGGTAAGACAGAGCTTATCCGCTCGGTTGTTGAGGGTATCGGCTTCCACATGAGATGGATGCTTGAAAGGCAGGAAAAGAAGGTTAAGACCTCAAAGGTTGTTCGTTTCTGCGGCGGTGGTGCTCTTGGTGAAACAACATGTCAAATCCTTGCAGATATTCTTCAAAGAGATGTGGTTGTTGTTGAATCACCTCAAAACATCGGTGCAGTCGGTGCTGCAGCTTGTATTGCAGTCGGCACAGGTATTATCGGCAGCATGAAGGATGTTAAAAAGCTTATCCCGATTAAGACTACATATCATCCAAATCCTGCACACAGGGATGTTTACGAAAAGAACTTTAAGGTGTTCAAAAACCTTTACAAATGCAACAAGGAGAATTTTGCTATTCTCAACGGTTAATTACAAATCATGCAAAGGAATAACAGGCTCGGATTTATTTCCAAGCCTGTTTTTTTTATATAAATTGAAAATATTTCTTGAATATGCAGTGTTCTCTATATTATAATTAGTATATATCAACGGCATTGTGCCGATACGGAGAATGACTATGAAATCATTTTATTTCACAAGCGATGAGCAAAAGCAATATGCTTTGGCTTGTCTCAAATTTGCAAAGCGACTCGGACTGATTGATGACGACAGTCTTGAAGGTGTCGCAAAAAGATGCGACAGCGAAAACGAAAGGCGTCTTAAATCCTTAGAAAGCGGTGAAATCGTTTATGGCTTAAAAGAATTCACTCTGCCTGTTTATCTTGATTATGAGCTAACAAGATTCAAATTGGATTTCGTTTCGCAAAGCAGCAAAATAAAATCATATCAATTTAAGCCTATTGATAACAAGGAGCTTAAGGCTTACTTCAAAGACAACAAGGATTTGTTTACACGATACAGCGGTGACAAATTCAGATTTAAGGAATCAAAAACCGTTATACATAAAAAAATAAGGGAGGAGCAGTATGATGATGAAATCAAAGCGATACTATGTCAGCTCTCTTAACGGAAATGACAGCAACGACGGACTCACTCCCGAAGCACCTTTTTTGACTCTTGAAAAAATCAATTCTCTTACAATAAATCCCGGAGATAAGATTTTGCTTGAAATGGGATCGGTGTTTGAAAATCAATTTCTGCACTTAAAGGAATGCGGCGATATTGACGGTGAGCCTATTGAGATTGCGCCATACGGTGACGCAGACAGGCTTCCGTTTATCAACACAAACGGTAACGGAATGTGGTATCAGGATTACGGCACACCTCTTGATTTTAAGGGACATGTTTACAAGGGTAATGTGTCCTCCTCTGTTCTTCTTTATGATGTTGAAAATGTTGTGCTGCGCGACATTGAAATAGCAAACAAGGAGGAGTTTACTACACTTGAGGCTTATTCAAATCCCGATAAAATGGACAGGACAGGTGTTGCGGTAGTTGCTCAAAACAGAGGAACTCTCCACTCAATCACACTAAAGGGCTTGTTTATCCATGATGTTAACGGCAATGTGTACAACAAGCACATGAACAACGGCGGAATTTACATGACTTCGTTTAAGCCGATCGACGAGGCAAAAACAGGTGTTGCAAGATATGACGGTGTAACAGTTGAGGGGTGCTATGTTAAAAATGTCAGCAGATGGGGCATCGCAGTCGGCTACACCTATCGTCATGCAGACTTTGCATCAAAGGAGCTTAACGCCGAGAACTTTAAGAAATACGGCAACGAAAACATTTTGATTACCGGCAACTATCTTAAAAATATCGGCGGTGACGCAATCACTCCCATGTATGCACTCACACCGCTTGTTGAGCACAATGTTTCCGATTCGTGTGCAACCGAAATGAATGACAGGTTTTATTCAAAGCCGGGCAAGCGCATGGGCAAGGTTGCCGCTGCAATTTGGCCATGGAAATGCAAGGACGCTTTGCTTGTATATAATGAAGCAGTTGACACAAAGCTTAATCAAGACGGCATGGCTTATGACGCAGACTCCGGTGACGGCACGACATATAAATATAATTATTCAAGGCTTAACGAGGGCGGTTGCATGATGTTCTGCCTCGGTGAAGCTGTGCATAATACATTTACAAACAATGTCAGCTACGATGACTTAAGCGGAATATTGAGTCCATCGGGAAATCCCGATGCTTATGTTGCCGACAATGAATTCTACATGCGTAAGGGCGTTACACTTAAGCGTAAAAGAAATCACGGCAAGATGACATTGAAGAACAACAAAATTACTATCATTGAATAAGAGGTGTAATATGGCTAACAACAAAGGACGAGTTACAATTCCAACCGATATGGATGTTGTAAAGGAAACTCTTGAAATTATGGATTATTGGGGCGCAGACGCTATTCGTGACTGCGACGGCACCGAATTTCCGCAGGAGCTTAAGGACACAGGCGCAAAGATTTACGCTACATACTATACAACAAGAAAGGATAATGAATGGGCAAAGGCTAATCTTGACGAGGTTCAGCAAATGTACATCATGACACCTTTTTACACCGCTGTTGATGACACGCTGACAATTCACCTTATGGACCATCTTTACCCTGATATGCTAAAGGTAAACAACCATGATGACATCACAAGATGGTGGGAGGTTATCGACCGTACAACAGGCAAGGCGATACCTGCTGACTCATGGAGCTACGATGAGAAAAGCGGAAATGTTACAATCAGCGCAACTAAATTTCACGAATACACAGTCAGCTTTCTTGCTTATATCATGTGGGATCCGGTACACATGTACAACGCGGTAGTTAACGAATGGGATGTTGAACCGCAAATCACATTTGATGTTCGTCAGCCAAAAACAAGAGAGCATTCTCTTAAAAGACTTCGCAGATTTCTTGATACTCACGACTATGTTGATGTTGTAAGATTTACAACTTTCTTCCATCAGTTCACGCTTGTATTTGACGAGCTCGCAAGAGAAAAATTTGTTGACTGGTTCGGATATTCCGCATCTGTCAGTCCATACATTCTTGAGCAGTTTGAAAAAGAGGTCGGCTACAAATTCCGTCCCGAATTCATTATTGATCAGGGCTACATGAACAACACATATCGTGTTCCGTCAAAGGAGTTCAAGGATTTTCAAAAATTCCAGATGCGTGAGGTTGCAAAGCTCGCAAAGGAAATGGTTGACATTGTTCACGAATACGGCAAGGAAGCAATGATGTTTATGGGCGATCACTGGATCGGTATGGAGCCGTTCATGGAGGACTTTGCTTCTATCGGACTTGATGCTGTTGTCGGCAGTGTCGGTAACGGTGCAACACTTCGTCTATTCAGCGACATCAAGAATGTTAAGTACACAGAGGGCAGATTTTTACCGTACTTCTTCCCTGATGTTTTCTGCGACGGCGGAGATCCTATTTACGAGGCAAAGGTTAACTGGGTAACTGCAAGACGCGCTATCTTAAGAAGTCCTATCCAAAGGATAGGCTACGGCGGATACCTCAAGCTTGCACTTAAGTTCCCGGAATTTGTTGACTATATTAAGGATGTATGCGACGAGTTCCGTACCCTTTATGACAACATTCAAGGCGTAACACCTTACTGCGTAAAGAAGGTTGCAGTTCTTAACTGCTGGGGCAAAATGCGTTCTTGGTCAAATCACATGGTTCACCACGGTTTGTATTACAGACAGAATTACTCATATTTCGGCGTTATCGAGGCATTGAGCGGTGCTCCGTTTGATGTGTCGTTCATCAGCTTTGACGATATTAAAAATGACAGCTCGCTGCTTGACAATTTTGATGTAATCTTAAATGTCGGTGATGCCGATACTGCGCAAACCGGCGGAGAATACTGGGCAGATGAGGAAATTGTTACTGCCGTTAAGAAATTTGTGTTCAACGGCGGCGGCTTCATCGGTGTCGGCGAGCCTGCTGCGCATCAGTGGCAGGGCAAATTCTTCCAGCTTGATGACATTCTCGGCGTTGAAAGAGAAAACGGCTTCACTCTCAACACTCGCAGATACAATACACAGGAGCACAGAGATCACTTTATCCTTGCTGATACAGACGGCAATGTTGACTTCGGCGAGGGTAAGAAAAATATTGTTGCCCTTGAAGGCACAACTGTACTCATTCAAAACGCAACAGAGCTTCCGTTTGCGGTTAGACACGCAGAGGAGGTGCAAATGGCAGTTAAGGAATTCGGTAAGGGCAGAGGCGTATATATCAGTGGCTTGCCGTATTCGTTTGAGAACAGCCGCGTACTTTACCGTGCAGTGCTTTGGAGTGCAAATGCAGAGGATGAGCTTTTGCGCTGGTACTCAACTAACTATAATGTTGAGGTGCACGCTTATGTGAAAAACAACAAGTATTGTGTTGTTAATAACACATACGAGCCACAGAATACTACCGTATATGTAGGTGACGGCTCAAGCTTTGATTTGCACCTTGATGCAAACGAAATCAAGTGGTATCAAATTGAAGAGTGATATAATTAGATATAAAAATAAACGGTACACATCAGTGTACCGTTTTTTTATACTGCTTAAGCCTTGTTAACTGAGCCGAAGAGCTCCATCTTCTCCTTAACAGTAGCCTTAATAGCCTCTGCACCCGGAGCAAGAAGCTTTCTCGGGTCAAAGCCCTTACCCTCAAGATCCTTGCCTGCCTCGATATACTTACGAGTAGCCTCCTGGAATGAAAGCTGGCACTCTGTATTAACATTGATCTTTGAAACACCAAGGTCAATTGCCTTTTTAATCATATCCTCAGGGATACCTGTACCGCCGTGAAGAACGAGAGGCATAGCTCCTGTCTTCTGCTGAATAGCATCAAGAGTATCGAATGAAAGACCTGCCCAATTCTCAGGGTACTTACCGTGGATGTTACCGATACCTGCTGCAAGCATGTCAACGCCGAGATCGGCAATCATCTTGCACTCGTCAGGATCTGCACACTCACCTGCGCCTACAACGCCGTCTTCCTCGCCGCCGATTGAGCCAACCTCAGCCTCGATTGAAAGACCGAGTGCGTGAGCAGCGTGAACAAGCTCTGTTGTCTTTGCAATGTTCTCCTCGATTGGATAATGTGAGCCGTCAAACATGATTGATGAGAAGCCTGCCTTAATGCACTTGTAGCAGCCTTCGTATGTGCCGTGGTCAAGGTGAAGAGCAACAGGAACTGTAATTCCCATCTCGTCAATCATAGCCTTAACCATATCAGCAACAGTCTTGAAGCCTGTCATATACTTACCTGCACCCTCTGATACACCGAGAATAACAGGGCTGTTAAGCTCCTGAGCTGTTTGAAGAATGGACTTTGTCCACTCCAAGTTGTTAATATTAAACTGTCCTACTGCGTAGTGACCTTCCTTAGCCTTTTTAAGCATTTCGGTAGCTGTAACTAATGGCATAATTTTAATCTCCTATTATTTTATTTAAGTTTTCTAAAACTTATCTAAGATATTATACTACATTGATAATCAAATATCAATAGTTATATTTATAATTAAGTCCCGCCGTTATAATCACAAATAGCATTTTCGCAAAAAAGACACCTTCGTTTGAAGGTGTCTTCGGCGTGTAGAAAAAGTCAATTTACAAATTTCTACACGCCGGCAGACTTCGAGAAATGGAACTGAATTTCGTTTTCTTGCGAGTGGGAGCTGTACAATGGTACCGCCCCCGAGCAAAAAACGAAAAACGCCAAAAGTGGCATAAATTCGATATTTATGCCACTTTTCAAATTTTTAAGTCGCTGAAAAAATAAAGCGGGCTTGCACTGCAAGCCCCTACGAGTAATTCTTATTCTTCACGTTCTTCGGCGTGGTTCAGACCACTTTATCGACAGTCTAAAGACACCTTCGTTTGAAGGTGTCTTAAATTATTGTAATATTAAATTACTTTGAAGCCTCTTCTACTGCAACTGCACATGCAACGGTAGCGCCAACCATCGGGTTGTTACCCATACCGATAAGTCCCATCATTTCTACATGAGCAGGAACTGATGATGAGCCTGCAAACTGTGCGTCGCTATGCATTCTGCCCATAGTATCTGTCATACCGTAGGAAGCAGGACCTGCAGCCATGTTATCAGGATGAAGAGTTCTGCCTGTGCCGCCGCCTGATGCTACTGAAAAATACTTCTTACCCTTTTCAACACATTCCTTCTTGTATGTGCCTGCAACAGGATGCTGGAATCTTGTTGGGTTTGTTGAGTTACCTGTGATAGAAACGTCAACGCCCTCCTTCCACATAATAGCAACGCCCTCTGTTACATCGTTAGCGCCGTAGCAGTTAACCTTTGAACGAAGTCCGTCTGAATAAGCCTTACGGAATACCTCCTTAACCTCACCTGTGTAATAATCCATTTCGGTTTCAACATAAGTGAAGCCGTTGATTCTTGCGATAATTTGAGCAGCATCCTTGCCAAGACCGTTAAGGATAACTCTAAGCGGCTGCTTTCTTACCTTGTTAGCCTTCTCGGCAATACCGATAGCGCCCTCAGCAGCAGCGAATGACTCGTGACCTGCAAGGAATGCGAAGCACTCTGTCTCCTCCTCAAGAAGCATCTTACCGAGGTTACCGTGACCGAGACCAACCTTTCTCTGATCGGCAACCGAACCCGGAATACAGAAAGCCTGAAGGCCCTCACCGATTGCTGCAGCAGCATCGGCAGCTCTTGTAACACCCTTCTTGATTGCGATAGCGCAGCCTACTGTGTAAGCCCACTTTGCATTCTCAAAGCAGATTGGCTGAATGCCCTCAACGATTTTGTAAGGATCAAAGCCTTTAGCCTGGCAGATTTCTCTGCACTCTTCAATTGTTTTAATGTCGTACTGAGCAAGAACAGCAAGGATTTGCTTTTCTCTTCTGTCGTATGATTCAAATAAAGCCATTATAATTCCCTCCCGTTTCTTATTCTTTTCTTGGATCTATGATTTTAACAGCGTCAGCTACTCTGCCGTACTGACCCTGTGCCTTCTCAAATGCTGTGTTAGCATCGTCGCCTGCCTTGATGAAATCCATCATCTTACCAAAGTTAACGAACTTGTAGCCGATGATTTCGTTGTCAGCATCAAGAGCGATACCTGTTACATAGCCGTCTGTCATCTCAAGATAACGAGGTCCCTTTGCAAGAGTACCGTACATTGTGCCAACCTGTGAGCGAAGTCCCTTACCGAGATCCTCAAGTCCTGCACCGATTGTAAGACCATCCTCAGAGAATGCACTCTGTGAACGACCGTAAACGATTTGAAGGAAGAGCTCTCTCATAGCTGTGTTGATTGCATCGCAAACAAGGTCAGTGTTAAGAGCCTCAAGGATTGTTCTGCCCGGAAGAATTTCAGAAGCCATAGCTGCTGAATGTGTCATACCTGAGCAACCGATTGTCTCAACAAGAGCCTCCTGAATAACACCCTCTTTTACATTGAGAGTGAGCTTACATGCACCCTGCTGAGGAGCACACCAGCCAACACCGTGTGTGAAAGCGGAAATGTCTTTGATTTCCTTTGCCTTAACCCACTTTGCCTCCTCCGGAATCGGAGCAGCGCCATGAGCAACGCCCTGTGCTACCGGACACATTGTTTCAACTTCATGTGAATAAGTCATTTAATTTACTCCTTTCGTTTATAAGCAGCTGCCAAATAATTACTGTCTCTTATACACATCTGACGCTGCCGACGAAGGCTTAGGTGT
>CAMGDK010000035.1 GCA_946042285.1 uncultured Clostridia bacterium
ATTGCCTCTTGTCTCGTGGGCTCGGAGATGTGTATAAGAGACAGATTATAGGCAGGATTCCAGATGGTATCCTGCCTGTTTTTTATATTCTTTCAAGCAAGCTTGGTAATTCAGATAATGAATTAACTATGTAATCAGGCTGAACGGTCGGTTGTTGATGATGTGGGTTATACCAAACAGTTTTAATTCCAACATTTATTCCGCCTTGAATGTCTGAAGACAGACTGTCGCCTATTATTATAGCTGATTCCCTGTCAAAATTTTCAATAGAGCTGAAGCATTTATCAAAGAACATTTTGCTTGGCTTATCATAACCAACCTGTTGAGAAATAAATATCGAGTCAAAATATTTTCTTATTCCGGCAGAATCAAGTCTGCCATCTTGAACCCGTTTAGAACCGTTAGAAGCCAAATATAATTTATATTTTCCATAAATACTATCAAGCAGGTTGATTGCACCATCTATAAAGTAATGACCGACAGCGAGCTTGCCTTCATAAATAGCAGTTGCTTGTTCAGGTGAAGCATCAATTCCAAATTCATCAAAAAGCAGCCTGTATCGTCTTACCTTAACCTCTTCTCTTGTAATTTCACCGAGCTCCAAAAGCTTCCACTGACTGATATTTATTTCTCTATACCTATCTAAAATTTCATCAGTTGGATTTATACCAAGCTCAACAAGCGCTTTTGATAAAGCTTTTCGTTCAGCCTTTTTAAAATCAAGTATCGTATCATCTAAATCAAGAAAAACAAATCTTATCATTTATTGGTTATCCTTATAACTACAATTATTTCTCATTGCGCAGCTTTCACAATTTCCGCCACAAGTTAATGATTTGCCTGATTTTTTTCTTTTATTCATACTTGTTATAACAAGAATTACGGCAATAATAATCAACAGCACAACTACAATTGTCGCAATATTTGCTTTTAAAAAAGAAAGCATTTTACACCTCTCTATCCGTTTTATAATGTACAGTATATAATATTATTTTACCGAGTTCAATATATATAAGTAAAAAAGGAGCTGAATAATCAGCCCCTTAATCAGTAATTATTTTGCGAGATCGCCGACAAGCATCATGTAGTCACCAATCTGTACGCCAAATTCAGGTGCACCCTCCATAATAAGCTGCTGGTTAGCAGTCATTTGGAACATATCACCTGTGCCTAAAAGAATCTTAAGTGCAGATGTAGCGCAGTCAAATTTCATGCAGAAGAACGGCTTTGAGCGCTTGTACTCGCCCCTGCCGGCTCTTGATTTTCCAGCCTTCACTCTCATATAAGCAGTACATTCCGGATGTCCCTCAACTGCCCACTGATAGCATCTGTCAGGGCTCTTGAGTGCCCAAGCATGAACATCGGGATGCTCCATCTTGTTAAGCTGAGAAATACCTGAAGAAAGAAGATAGAAATAAAGCTTACAAAGAAGAAGCGAAAGCTCTTCATCATTCTCCGGAGGTGTTTCAATACCAAGAAGAGAAGACATCTTGAGAAGCACCATCATGAATTTAAGGAACTTACCTACTGACTTAATCTTCATTTTAGGGAGCTTTGTCATATCGCCCTTCATAAAGGCATTCATCTTTTCCATTGATGAAAAAGCAAGCTCACCGTCAATCTTTTCCTGACCGAGATATTCGCCGAGCTTAACTGTCCACTCACCGTTTTCAACGATGAAATGTACAGCCTCCTTATCCTCGGCATTTACCTTTGCAGACACCTGATAAATAGCATCTACGCCCTCAAACTTTTTCTTAAGCTCCGGTACATCGGTAGCAATCGTTTTTAAAAGAGGAAGCGCAGCTGCCATGAATATTTTGTTAGTATAGCGAGTTTGATCACTTGCCATATAAATACACTCCTTTCAGTTGATAATGTGTTATGACTTTTTAGAATTCATCATCCCAAGCATCATCAGCCTCAAAGTCAGCGTGCATCATTTCTTCGATAGACTCCATGATACCGTTAGCATCAATCTTTGCCATAGCGAGCAAGTCTTCCTGAAGACCGATTGTTGAGAATGCATTTTGATGACCGAGCATTTTGAATGCACAAGCCTTACCTGAGCCTGCAACAACCTCTGCAACTGCCGAACCAAGACCACCCATAACCTCGTGATCCTCAACAGTGATAATTCTTCTTGTATCCATTACAGCAGAAAGAACTGCTTCCTTATCGATTGGCTTGATTGTGTGCATGTTAAGTACACGAACCTTTAAGCCGGCATCAGCCTCTGCCATTCTTGCAGCCTGCATAGCCTCAAACACGCATGATCCGCAAGCGATGATTGTAATGTCTGTACCCTCATTCATAACGGTTGCTTTGTCCCACTCGAACTTACAATCATCAACATTCTTGTAAATTACCTGATCAAAGCCTCTGTTAATTCTGATATAAACAGGACCCTCAATATCATAAGCAGCCTTAACTGCGTGATATGTTTCAGAGCCGTCACATGGGCAAATTACTGTCATATTAGGAAGAGCTCTCATACAAGCCATATCAATAAGTGAATGGTGAGTTGAGCCTGCCTGACCGAATGATGTACCGGCATGGGTAGCAATCATTTTAACAGGTACATTTTGATAGCAGATGTCTGTATGAATCTGATCAAGTGAACGAGCAGCTGTGAAAATAGCGAATGTAGAAGCAAACGGAACAAGACCGTTCTTTGCCATACCGGCAGCAACGCCGAAGAGGTTTTGCTCGGCGATACCTACATTGAAGAATCTGTCCGGAAACTTCTCGCCGAACATACCGATTTTAGTTGATTTTGCAAGGTCGGCTGTAAGAGCAACTACATCCTTATGCTCCTCACCGAGCTCACAAAGAGCAATACCGTAGCACTCTGCAGTAGAAAGCTTTGTGGTATCTGTCATTGTATAAGTCATTCCTGCCATGGTATTATGCCTCCTTTTCCACACGAGCTACACGCTCTGCATAGTATTTATCAAGTGAGCTGTATGCAGCAGCCTTCTTCTCATCATCGAGTGAACCATAGTGCCACAGGTAATTATCCTGCATAAAGTCAACACCTGCGCCCTTATATGTATCCATAATGATAGCGGTTGGCTTGTCGCCGCCGTCCTGATGATTTTTGATAGCTGCTTCAATTGCATCGTTGAGCTCCTTCATGTTATGACCGTCAACACGATAAACATTGAAGCCGAATGCCTCGAACTTCTTATCAAGCGGCTCAACCTTCATCTCATCATCAACTCTGCCGTCAATCATACACTTGTTGTTATCAGCAAGAACAACAACATTTGAAAGCTTAAACTGAGCAGCACTCATTGCAGCCTCCCAGTTTGAGCCCTCGTTAAGCTCGCCGTCGCCGGTAAGAACATAGTTCATATAATCAATACCTTTAACTCTGCCTGCAAGAGCGAATCCTACTGCAAGTGAAAGACCGTGACCGAGTGAGCCTGTTGAACAGTCTGTACCGTTAACCTTGTTACAGTCAAGGTGCATACCTACCTTTGCGCCTGTAAGGTTGAATATTTTTAACTCATCAACAGGGAAAAATCCAAGGTCGCAAAGAACAGGTGCATAGCCTACTGCGCAGTGTCCCTTAGACAAGATAAATCTATCTCTGTCCTCCATTTTTGAGTTGTTTGGATCAATCTTCATGAATCTGTGATAAAGAATTACCATAGCATCCATGGCACTGAGTGATCCACCAACATGTCCCGAACCGCCCCATACAGCAGTTTGGATACAAAACTTTCTCATTTCATCCGCCTTTTTCTCAAGGCGAAGCCATTCGTTTTTGTCAAATGGTTTGAAATCTGCTGGCATATATTTTTACCCCCTAAATTATAATTATCTCAAATCGAGCTCAGGATGTCTTGAAGCAACAACTCCAAAGGCGTCCTCAGCAATATCAATTGCAAGCTTAATGTCCTCGTCGGTTATAGCGGCGTTGATAAAGTGATTATGGTGCGAAGCAAGGAAAAGACCTCTTGAAACACACTCTGCAATCCACTCCTGATGAAGCATAAGGCTATCATCATTTGCTACTCTGAGATAGAACAGTGCCGGCTCACCTGAAACGACAAGATCAAAGCCATGCTCCTTACCTGCAGCCTTTAAGCCTTCGGTAAGCTGAATACCCTTTGCTCTGAACATTGTAGGAATATCAAGCTTTTTCATCTTAGGAATACATGCAAGGCAAGCCGCAAATGGCTCTGCGCTCATCCAATACGAGCCTGTGTAAACAACAGATGAAGCAGTATTCTTCATGTGCTCCTGACCGCAAACAGCTGACATATTGTAGCCGTTAGCAAGCGCCTTACAGAAGCAGATAAGGTCTGCCTTTATTCCGTAATAATGGTCAGAGCCTGCAATGTCAAGACGGAAGCCTGTTCTAACATCATCGAAAATAAGAACCATGCCGTGATCGTCACAGAACTTACGAACCTTTGCCCACTGCTCAGGAGTAGCACAAACATTGTCTTTAAAGTTACCATGATCGTAAGGCTGTGCGATAAGACCTGCAACATCACCGCCGCAAGCATCATAAGCCTCCTGCATTGCGTCAAGGTCAAACCAAGGAACAACAATATTGTTACAAACATCCTCGGGAAGAACACCGGGATAGTCAATCTTCTGCGCCCACTGGAAATCACCGTGATAATATCCTTTGAAGAACATCATCTTCTTTTTACCTGTATGAGCACGAGCACACATTACGCTGAAGGTTGTGGCATCGGAGCCGTTCTTCATAAAGAATGCCCAATCTGCCGAGGCTACTGTGTCCTTAAGCATTTCAGCACACTCAACCATCTTATATGACGGAGAAGTTGTACAGTTACCAATCTTAAGCTGCTCCATAGCTGCAGCATCAACATCATCATCGCAGTAACCAAGTACATTAGGACCGTACGCGCACATAAGGTCGAGATACTTGTTATCGTCAACATCCCAAAAATAAGTACCCTTGGCTTTTTGTGACATAAGCGGCCACTTTGTTATTGGGAGGAACAATCCCTCTGATGGACCGAGATGACCATAGACACCGGATGGGATTGCATTAAGTGCACGAGAAAACCATTCAGCACTTTTATCATGTTTGTATTCAGGAAATTTACTCATTAGACATTACCCCCTTAACCAAGATAAACCGCTACTCTGTCAAGAATACGGTTAATGTTATCAACCATTGAAATCATACCTGCCATATAGATATTGCCTGCGCAAAGCTCTGCCATTGTTGAAGCAGTACCCGTAAACAAGCCGTAAGCAAGGTCGATAGAGTTAAATTCCATTATTGCTCTTGGAGTATCAGGCTTTTCCTTGATAGTTTCAAACTTGTTGTTGCGAACTCTGATTGTTGCATAGCAAACATCCGTAATGCCCATTTGAACATCACCGTCAACTGTGTACAAAGCAGAATTCTTTGAAACCGAATCGTTATTAGCGAGTGCCGAAATAGCACCTGCGATTGTAAAGAATGTAAGCTTAGTAGATTTTTCAAAAAATGCTCTGTCCTTTAAATCCTCTTCACTTGGCATGAGCAGCTTTGTAAGCCTGTCAGTAAGCTTTGTGAACGGTCCTAACAAGAACGAAAGAACCTGTGCCACGCCCTTAACCGGAATACCCGGCTTTGAATCATCAATGAGTGCATTGAATTTTTCAGGGCTTGCAAATTTCATTTTACATGTACAGCCATAGTCACCCTCTGACATAGTACATCCTTCGGCTGAAAAATGGAATGTACAGCACGGACCGTCAGTAACATCAAAGCAGAGTGAAACCGGCTTTTTAATTCCCTGACAAATTTTCTTGGCTTCGTCATCAATCTCACAGAGATTTTCGAGAGTTGCAAGAACACCGTACATATTTACATACGCCATTGCCTTTGCTTCTTTCAAAACAATTCCTCCTTTAGCAGATATATGCTGCAATATAAATCATACAACCGTATTATAGCATAACATTGTTTATTTAGCAATAATTAACAAAGAAAAATAAATTTTTTATTAAATAAATTGGAGGAGCAAAACACTCCTCCAAGCAATTTATTGATTATTTAAGCAAAAAGCCGATTTTCTTCATAGCTTTATCAACGGTACGCTGAGAAAGTCTTTGTGCAATTTCTGCACCTTGAGTCCACTTTTCCTCAAGATAAGCCTTGTCCTGCATAAGCTCATTATACTTTTTCTGCACCGGCTCAAGCTCGGCAACAACAGCTTCTCCTACCGCTGTTTTGAAGTCACCGTATCCCCTGCCTGCAAATTCCGACTCAATAGCATCAAATGATTTACCTGTTACTGCGGAATATATTGTCATAAGATTGTTAATTCCGTCCTTACCCTGTGCATATCGAACGCTCATCTCACTGTCGGTAACGGCGCTCTTAAACTTTTTCATAATGACATTAGGAGCATCTGTAAGGAATACAGTAGCTCTTGGGTTTGGATCGGATTTACTCATCTTCTTTGTAGGATCGGCAAGACTCATTACTCTTGCACCTGACTTAACAATATACGGCTCCGGCACGGTAAACACATTGCCGTAAACGCCGTTAAATCTTTCGGCAATATCCCTTGTGATTTCAAGATGCTGCTTTTGATCCTCACCGACAGGTACAATATCAGCCTGATAAAGAAGAATATCGGCAGCCATAAGACATGGATAAGTAAACAATCCGGCATTGATATTATCGGCATGCTGCTGTGACTTATCCTTAAACTGAGTCATTCTGTTAAGCTCACCAAACTGAGTGTAGCAGTTAAGCAACCACGCAAGCTGTGAATGCTGAGGAACATGCGACTGAATAAAGAGTATGCTTTTATCGGGATCAAGACCTACTGCCATAAGCTGAGCGTACATTTGAATAGTTTGCTGCTTAAGCATTTTCGGATCCTGACGAACTGTTATTGAATGAAGATCTGCCACACCGTAGATTGTGTCGAATTCCTCTTGGAATGACGGCCAACCCTTCATCGCACCTAAATAATTGCCAAGTGTCGGAATTGATGTTGGCTGAATTAGAGAAAGACTGCGCTTTCTTCTTTCCTTTTTGATTTCCTCTGCCATAATATTTCTCCGTTACTGATTTATATATTCTTTCGCAACCTCACCGAGAGTTTTTACGCCTTTAACTATACCCTCATTTGTAGGGGTTGAGAAATTAAGTCTGATATACTGTGTTTTTTCGTTATCGTTAACTAAAAATGCACTGCCCGGTACGACTGCAACCTTCCTTTCAACTGCTTTTGAAACAAACTCAAGCATATCGACATCATCGGGAAGCTTACACCAAACAAACAAGCCTCCCTCGGGCTTTACATATTCAACAAAGCTACCAAGCTCACGCTCTATACATTCACACATAAGCTCAAGCTTTTCTCTGTATATCCCCTGAATTTTTTTGATATGAGCATCAACATCATATTTTGTTAACCACTCATAAACAATCATTTGATTGAGGCAAGGAGTATGAACATCCGACGCCTGCTTGCCGACAGTCATTTTAGCAAGAATTTCCTTCGGACCGATGCAATACGCAACACGCATACCGGGTGAAAGAATTTTTGAAAATGAGCCTGCGTATATAACAATTCCGTCCTCATCCATTGACTTGATTGTAGGCACCTTTTCACCGGCTACACGAAGGTCGCCATACGGATTATCCTCAAGAATGATAGCATTGTATTTCTTTGCAAGAGAATATAGTCTTTCTCTCTTTTCAAGCGACATTGTTGCACCTGACGGGTTTTGAAAATTAGGAATAGTGTATATAAATCTTACATTATCGGTTGTCTTAAGAACATCCTCAAGAGCATCAATATTCATACCGTCCGACTCAACAGGTACACCCTTAAGCTTACATCCGTAAGAACGGAAGCAGTTGAGTGAGCCGATAAATGACGGTTCTTCGCATACGACTGTATCACCCTCATTACAAAGCACCTTTGTTACCAAGTCCATAACCTGAGTTGCACCTGAAACAATGAGAGTATTATCAAACTCTTTACCTATATTTTCACGCTTTTTCATCCAATCAGTCACAGCATCACGAAGAGGCTGATAGCCCTCGGTCACACCGTACTGAAGCGCATCAATAGGATTTTTTGAAAGTATATCGGCAGTAATATTCCTTACCTCATCAACAGGAAATGCGTCAGGAGCCGGATTACCGGCTGCAAGCGGAATAATTGACGGATCCGATGTAGCTTTTAAAATCTCTCTGATAGCGCTTGGCTGAAGAGAAGAAATTTTATCGGAAAAGTTATATTTCATTATTTATTCGCCTCTTTTCCTTTTATTAAAACAGAAATAAATTTAGCAAGCATTTGTGCATTGTTAGGCTTTGAATTTTCAACATACTTTGTTTTGAAGGCATAAAGCTTTGTTAAATCATAATCAGCAGTTATCGCATTAACAAGCTTGCTTGCACTTTCGAATGTATAATCAGGCATTTCTTCCTTTAAATCAACATTTATACCTCTTTCGTTTGAATACTCCTCATAATCCGGAACATAGAAATACAAAGGTTTCATCAAAACACTTGCTTCGTAGGCACAGGCAGAATAGTCTGTGATAATAATGTCGGCAATTTTCATAAGGTCATAGGTTGAAAAGCTGCCGTTGTACGAGTATTGCGGTTGAACCTTTACATTTGAAAACAAAGGATGCGGGCTGATGATTAAATTATAATCATCCTCAATATCCTTAAATTCAGCCATAAGCTCGTTGACCGCATACACCTCTCTATCCCTAAAGGTAGGAAGATAAAGAATTGTTTTTTTGTTGCTGAATGCCGGATTTTCTTTGTAAAATCTTGCAGCAGAGCCGTTGTCGGTAAGAAGCTCATCAACTCTCGGCAATGAACAAATTTTAATTTTACTCGAATCATAACCGAATGCCTGCATATAAAACCTTGCGGTTGCGGCACTTGGCGCCAAAACATAATCATAGTTTTTATGCATGCACATAGCTTTGCTTATTTTTTCGTCCCTACCCTCTTTTGTGCCGACGCTTTGAAGACCGAACTTTTTAGTAGCACCGAGTGCATGCCACATTTGGATAACCTTCAACGATTTCTTATGCTTAAGACACGACACTGAAATTGAGTAGGTATCAAGAACAGCAACTCTTGATGTAGCAAGATAATACATATCGCCGAATATAGCAAGGCAATACTTAATCTTTGCCGCTGTACCGTCAGGTATCATTCTAAGCCTGAACACCTGCTCGGCTTCGGGTAATTCATCATTCAACGCCTTTTCAAGCAAAATCATATCTATGCTCTTGCTGTTGCTTTGACGCGAAAGATAAACTATTCTGTTTTTCGTTTTACAAAGCTTGATAGGAGCGTAGATTATCCTAAGACCAAGCTTGAGAATTTCAAATAATAATGCTTTCATTTAATTACTCATAAAGCGGATATTTTGCGCAAATATCTGCAACACCTGCTAAGATAGCATCCTTGCTGCCGTCAAAGTCTGTAACTGCAAGATAAATGTATTCTGCAATTTTATCCATGTCCTCTGTATTTAAGCCTCTTGTTGTAGCGGCAGGAGTACCGATACGAACACCGGATGTAACAAACGGTGAAAGCGGCTCGTTAGGAACAGTGTTTTTGTTAAGAGTAATATGAACCTCATCAAGACGATGCTCAAGCTCCTTACCTGTAACATCCGTACCTCTGAGATCAAGAAGACAAAGGTGATTATCTGTACCGCCTGACACAAGATTTAATCCTCTCTTAGTAAGTCCGTCAGCAAGTGCCTTTGCATTATCAATAACTCTCTGCTGATACTCCTTAAATTCAGGCTTAAGCGCTTCACCGAAGCATACTGCTTTACCTGCGATTACATGCATGAGCGGTCCGCCCTGTGTACCCGGGAACACTGCTGAATTAAGCTTCCTTGCAAGATACTCGTTATTGCAAAGAATAAGACCGCCTCTCGGGCCTCTCAATGTCTTGTGGGTTGTTGTTGTAACAACATCGGCATAAGGAAAAGGTGACTGATGTAAGCCTGCCGCAACAAGACCGGCAATATGTGCCATATCAACCATAAACATAGCACCGTTTGCATGTGAGATGTCAGCCATTGTTTTAAAGTCAATCTCTCTCGGATATGCAGATGCACCTGCAACAACAAGCTTTGGCTTTACCTTATTAACCTGCTTTGCAAACTCCTTAAGATCAATATATCCGTTGTCGTCAACACCATAAGGAACAAAGTTAAAATACTTACCGCTGATATTTGCCGGTGAGCCGTGTGTAAGGTGACCGCCGTTATCAAGGCTCATTCCCATCACCGTGTCGCCCGGCTGAAGAAGAGCAAGATAAACAGCAGTATTCGCCTGTGCGCCCGAATGAGGCTGAACATTTGCATAATTACAACCAAAAAGCTCACACGCTCTTTTTATTGCGATTTCCTCGACAATATCAACAAACTGACATCCGCCGTAGTAACGCTTTGACGGAAGTCCCTCTGCATACTTATTTGTAAGAACAGAGCCCATAGCCGCCATTACCTGTGGTGAAACAAGGTTTTCCGATGCGATAAGCTCAATGTTTTCACGCTGACGCTTGAGCTCAAGGCTCATTGCATCTGCAACCTCTTTATCTGTTTCTGCAACCTTTGCAATTGAATCATAGTAGTCCGGAAACATAATTTAATCCTCCTGAAAATATAAATTATACTTTAAGATAATAACATAATAAATCAAAATATACAATATACAAATATAACAAATTACATTTATTATATACTTTATCAGGTGCTATTCGTAATTTTTACTTGATATACGAATAATAATGTGTTAAAATTCTTTAGAATTATAATTAAAAGTAAGGAAGTGTTATAATGAGCGGACATAACAAATGGAGCACCATCAAAAGAAAAAAGGGTGCTAACGACGCAGCTCGTGCAAAGGTTTTTACAAAAATAGGAAGAGAGCTTGCTGTTGCAGTTAAAAACGGTGGCCCTGACCCTAACAACAACGCAAAGCTTCGTGATGTTATCGCTAAAGCAAAGCAGAACAATGTACCTAACGACAACATTGAAAGAATGCTCAAAAAGGCTGCCGGCGATACAGACGGTGCAAACTTTGAAGAAATTGTATATGAGGGCTACGGTCCGTCAGGTATTGCAGTAGTTGTTGAAACCCTGACAGACAACAGAAACAGAACTGCATCTGAGGTAAGACATTACTTTGACAAGGCAGGCGGTAACATGGGAACACCCGGCTCTGTTACATTTATGTTCGGCAAGGAAGGCGTTATCATTATCGAGAAAGAGGATGTTGACGAAGAGGCGCTCATGATGGATGCGCTTGAGGCAGGCGCAACTGATTTTCTTACTGATGACGAGGACATCTTTGAGATTAGAACAGAGGCTAACGATGTCGGAGCTATTCGTGACGATCTCGAAGCAAAGGGCTACACAATCGTATCTTCCGAGCCCGCTTATATTCCTCAAACATATACAAGACTCGAGTCACAGGACGACATGAAAAACATGCAAAGAATGATTGATATGTTTGAAGAAAACGATGATGTTCAAAATATTTGGCACAACTGGGAAAACGAAGACGAGTACGAAGGCTGATTATATGGCGACATAAAAACAACCCCTACGACCAACAATCGTAGGGGTTAATTATTTATCTACTCTTCAATACCGTTGAGCTGCTTCCAGTGAATTTTGCAATAATTCTTACCATCGATAGCAGGATATTTATCCTCGCCTACTCTTGCTTCATTATAGCAATCGTATTCTTCGTTATAAGCACATCTTATTGCCGCATCTCCTCCCTCAGTAAATGAAGGAATAAATGCGTTAAGGAATATTCCCAAAACAGCTACGCAGATAACGGCAGTTGCAATCCTTGCTCTTGATTTCTCATTACCGATTTTTGCAAAAAGCTTACCTGCATCAATTTTATCGAGCGGTGTCTTTTCAAATAATTTAACAACAAGCTTTGCAAGGAAATAGCCGATAACGGCAGCACATGTGCCGACAAGCAAACCTGCAAGAACATCCGATGCATAGTGAACCATAAGATAAATACGGCTACCCATTGTGCAAAGAGCAATCACAGGGAAAAGATAAGCAATCTTCTTTTTGTCGCTCTTGAAGCAAAGGAACATAGCCATAGCCATCTCAAACGCGCCGGTTGTATGACCTGACGGGAATGAGTAGTCACTCTCCGATAGTGCGCCTGCACCTATGTACCAAGCCCAGTAATCTGCATTACCCTGAAGTGTGTTATACGGTCTTACACGAAGCGCCATCGGCTTAACAAGAATATTTGTTACAAGAGTACCAATCGCAATTGCAAATAAAAGAGTAAAGCCATACTTTCTTGTTTTCTTAAAAAAGCAGAGAACTACTGCAATAATTGCAATCGGAATTACAAAATTCTCATCACCGAATGTTGTAAAAAACTTTGCAACAACTGTCATGAATGAGCTTTGCAGTGAACCAAAGAAATGAAACACCCATAAATCAAACGCATAGAACGCTTTGTCTATACTTTGACCGAGTGAAAGTAATATTAAATCCATAATATCCTCCTCGAAATTTATTACTTAATATATATTATCAAAAAGCAGTAAAAATTTCAATATTTTTTATTTTAATTATTTAACGGCAGGATTTTATTTGTTAATATATTCGTAAAATATTTATGATACAGTATTGTCAACATATATTTACAAGGAGACAAAATGATAAATAATCCTTATAAAGTTTTAGGTGTGCCGGACGGTGCAAGCGAAGAGGAGTGTACCAAAGCATACAAAAGGCTTGCAAAAAAATATCATCCGGACCTTAATCCTGGTGACACCGAAGCCGAAAAGAAAATGGCGGAAATAAATGCTGCCTATGACCAAATTAAAAACGGTAATGCTTCATATAACTATAATCCGTTTTCTTACGGCTATTCATCAAATACAAGTCGTCAAAGTGCAAGCACTGCACCCGATTATCTTAACTCGGCTGCGCAGTTTATCAATTCAGGTCAATATCA
>CAMGDK010000036.1 GCA_946042285.1 uncultured Clostridia bacterium
GGGAGAAACAGTCCGGGGGACTGTTTCGTAGCTTGTTGCGAAACCTTGGAGAGTCCAACTTGGGGATCCATGGGAGAGATGCACAAATGCATCTCTCTATTTTTATATCTTGGACTCGAACCAACGACAAGAAGCTCCAAATCTACGATTTGGGAGAAACAGTCCGGGGGACTGTTTCGTAGCTTGTTGCGAAACCTTGGAGAGTCCAACTTGGGGAGCCATGGGAGAGATGCAGGAGATGCATTGTTTGTTCCGGCAGGAGCTTGGCACAATATTATAAACACAGGTCGTTGTCCTTTGAAGATGTATTCTATTTATGCACCGCCGCATCATCCGCATGGTACTGTGCAAAGGTCAAAGGACACTACCCATTCGGAGCATCATTTTTAATCAATTTTATAGTATTTTAAATTTTGATGCCTGACCAATTCTTCATAGCAATATGAAGAAAATTACTACTAAACAACAATAAAATGAATATACTATTGAATTTGATGCTGCTTTGGAATATACTTTAGTTACAAAACAAAACTGAAAGGATATTGCTATGAGCATTGAAAAAAAGATTTTCGGCAGCCTTGCTGACGGAAAAGAGATTGAGCTTTATACAATTACAAATAAAAACGGAGCGAGCGTATCACTCATGACTCTCGGTGGCGGTGTTCAGTCGCTTTGTGTGCCTGATAAAAACGGAGCTATGGGCGATGTTGTGCTTGGATTTGACGATCCAAAGCACTACATAAATCCCGATTTAGGCTATCAGGGATTGCTTGTCGGCAGATACGCAAACAGAATCAGAGATGCAAAATTCTCAATCGACGGCACGCAATACAACACACCCAAAAATCAAGGCACATGGACTCTTCACGGCGGCGGACGCTTTAGCTTTAACATTTGGGATGTTGAGGAGACTGCTGATGACAGTGTAACATTTTCATTCTTCTCGCCTGACATGCAGGACGGCTTCCCGGGTGATTTTACAATGAAGGTTAAATATACTCTTACGGATGACAACACGCTTAAGCTTGATTACACCATTTCGGCAAATAAAAAGACAGTTGCAAATCCGACTAATCATGCGTATTTCAATCTTTCGTGTGACAGCAGTAAGACTATTGAAGATCATCTTCTTCAGGTTAATGCCGATTATTTTACGGAAACAGACGATACGCAGCTGCCGACAGGTGAGCTTGGTGAGCTTAAGGGCACAATGATGGACTTTTCATCGTTGCATAAGATAGGCGACAATATTGATGAGCCGTTTAGAGCGATTATTGAAGGCATCGGCTACGATAACAACTATTGTCTTAGGAATAAAGAAATAGGTAAAATGGCACAGGCTGCAATCCTTGTTGATGAAGCAAGCGGCAGAAAAATGGAGGTTTGGACGGACCTCCCGGGTATTCAGGTTTATTGCGGCGGTTGGCTTGCAAAGGAGGGTAATCCCGGCAAGAGCGACTCACTCGTTACATACAGACGAGGTGTTGCGCTTGAAACACAGTTTTATCCCGATTCTGTTAACCACGACAATTTCCCGTTTGTTTATGTTGAACCAAACAAGGAATTTAAGACAACAACAGAGTTTAGATTTTCTATATTATAATCAAAGCAAAACGGCTATCTCAAACGAGATAGCCGTTTTGTTATGCTTTATTGGAAATCAAATACATTTACCCAGCTGTCAAGGATTTCCTTTTCGCCCTCTATGTGCTTAACGCTCTGTGAGCAGGCAACAATCGGCATCCACTGCTGAACAAGCTGCTTAGCAATATCAGCCTTTTTGCAGAAAAGATTAAGATACTTTTCTGCAAGTTCAGGTTTACCTTGAAGAGTAAATACAAGATATGTCCTTGCCGCATCTGCGGAAGCGTTACCCTGTGTTGCGTGTGACCAGTCAACAATGTAGTATTCGTCATTGTCCGTAACGATGATGTTTGACGGGCAGTAGTCACCGTGAAGCACCTTTGTGTGCTTTTTCATGCCCTCAAGTCTGTTGTGAAGGTCATATCGAAGTGTTGCTTCATAGTCGGATGCACTGATTTTTGCATGCATCTTATCCTTGATTTTATTAAGGAGAGGACATTTCTTTGAATGAATTTCAAGCTGAAGGTCAACAAATTTTTCAAGATATTCGTCAAGCTTATCCGGATTTTCGTCCATAAGCTGTGAGAGGGTTTTGCCCTCAATGTATTCCCTTGTGATAGCCCAGCCGTCCTCTGTCCTTCTTACATCAAGAAGCTTTGGGATTTTCAAGCCTGTTTCCTCAACTCTTGCATTGTTGAGTGCTTCGTTAAGAACATCTGCCTTGCTGAATGAATTTTCGTCAAAAACCTTAATAAGACTGTTGCCGTCACGATAAAACTTTTTATTTGATTTTTCGATAATAATATCCATAATTACACCCCTATGTTAATTATACATGATTTTTAATCAAGTGCAACATTATTTTCCGTAATAAGCTTTGAGATACATATCCTTGATTTCACTCATAAGAGGAAGTCTTGGGTTGGCACCTGTGCACTGGTCATCGAATGCCTGCTCAACCATATCGTCAAGAGTATCAAGGAAATACTTTTCGTCAACGCCGTAGTCCTTAATGCACCTTTTAATTCCGCAATGCTCCTTAAGCTCGTCAATCTTCTTGATGAGTCCCTTGAGCTTTGCTTCATCGTTTTTGCCTTTAACACCCAGAGCGTCTGCAACCTGTGCATAGCGAGCAAGAGTGTGCGGATGATCATATTGGCTGAATGTACCCATCTTTGCAGGTGCCTCGGCAGCATTGAACTCAAGAACATAGTTGATCATAAGTGCGTTTGCAACACCGTGTGGGAGGTGGTGGAATGCGCCGAGCTTGTGAGCCATTGAGTGGCATACACCGAGGAATGCGTTTGCAAATGCCATACCTGCCATGGTAGCGGCGTTAGCCATCTTCTCTCTTGCCTCAGGATCGTTCGGACCGTTGTCATAAGCTCTTGGGAGATACTCAAAGATATTCTTAAGCGCTTCGATTGCAAGACCGTCTGTATATTCTGTTGCGAGCATTGAAGCGTATGCCTCAAGTGCGTGAGTAACAGCGTCAATACCTGATGCAGAGGTGAGTCCCTTTGGAGCGTTCATCATCATGTCTGCATCAACAATAGCCATGTTCGGCATAAGCTGATAGTCTGCAAGAGGATACTTTGTGCCGCTTACCTCATCGGTGATAACTGCAAACGGAGTAACCTCTGAGCCTGTGCCCGCTGAGGTGGGAATAGCAATAAAGTATGCCTTTTCACCCATTTTAGGGAATGTGTAAACTCTCTTTCTTATATCCATAAATCTCATAGCGAGATCGAAGAAATCAACATCCGGATGCTCATAGAGTACCCACATGATTTTACCGGCGTCCATAGCAGAACCGCCGCCGACTGCAATAATGCAGTCAGGCTTAAATGCGTTCATCTGTGCAACGCCTTCCTTTGCACAAGCGAGTGTCGGGTCCGGAGCAACATTAAAGAATGTTGTGTGGAGAATACCCATAGCGTCAAGCTTGTCTGTGATAGCCTTTGTGTAGCCGTTGTTGTAAAGGAATGAGTCGGTTACGATGAATACTCTCTTCTTGTCAAGAACAGTGCCTACCTCGTCAAGTGCAACAGGCAGACAGCCCTTTTTGATATATACCTTTTCAGGTGCTCTGAACCAAAGCATGTTTTCCCTTCTTTCTGCAACAGTCTTAATGTTAAGCAGGTGCTTTACACCTACATTTTCGGATACCGAGTTGCCGCCCCATGAGCCGCAGCCGAGTGTAAGTGACGGAGCAAGGTTGAAGTTGTAAAGATCACCGATACCGCCAAACGATGACGGAGTATTAACAAGAATACGACAGGTCTTCATTCTTGCAGCAAAGGTGTCAATCTTTTCTCTTTCGGTTGTTTCGTTGAGGTAGATTGAGGATGTATGGCCGTAGCCGCCGTCAGCGATTAGCTGCTCTGCCTTTGCAAGAGCGTCCTCAAAGCTCTCGCTCTTGTACATTGCAAGGACAGGAGAAAGCTTTTCGTGAGCAAATTCCTCGCTGATGTCAACTGACTCAACCTCACCGATAAGGATTTTTGTTTCCTCAGGCACCTTAACGCCTGCAAGTGCGGCGATGGTAACAGGCCTTTGACCTACGATTTTTGCATTGAGAGCACCGTTGATGATGATAGTCTTGCGCACCTTTTCAATTTCGTCCTTCTTGAGGAAATAGCATCCTCTGCGCTCAAACTCATCTCTTACCGTCTTGTAGATTTTTTTATCTACTATACAGCTTTGCTCGGATGCGCAAATCATACCGTTGTCAAATGTCTTTGAGTGGATAATTGAATTAACAGCCTTGAGAATGTCTGCTGTTTCATCAATGATTGCAGGAGTGTTACCTGCACCTACACCGAGAGCCGGCTTACCGCTTGAATATGCAGCCTTTACCATTCCCGGACCGCCTGTTGCAAGTATGATGTCTGCCTCCTTCATAACAAGGTTTGTCATGTCAAGTGAAGGAGCGTCAATCCAGCTGATAATTCCCTCAGGTGCACCTGCGGCAACTGCTGCCTCAAGAACGATTTGTGCGGCAGCAACGGTTGACTGCTTTGCTCTTGGATGAGGTGAAATGATGATGCCGTTTCTCGTCTTAAGAGCAATAAGAGTCTTAAATATTGCTGTTGATGTTGGGTTAGTAGTCGGTATAACGGCTGCGATAACACCGATTGGGTCGGCGATCTTCATTGTGCCGTAAGCCTTATCCTCCTCAATAACACCGCATGTCTTTGTGTTTTTGTATGCGTTATAGATGTATTCTGCGGCATAGTGGTTTTTGATAATCTTGTCTTCAACAATACCCATGCCCGTTTCCTCGACTGCCATTTTAGCAAGCGGAATTCTTGCCTTGTTTGCAGCCATAGCAGCAGCAAGAAAAATCTTATCTACCTGCTCCTGTGTGTAGGTTGAAAACTCTTTTTGAGCCGCTCTTACTCGATCAAGCTCCTTTTCAAGCTTTTCAACGCTGTCAATAAATTCTTTTTCCATATAGATACCTCCATAGCATCAAATGTGTGAAATAATTAACAATGTATTGTGATAAAAAATATCCCCTGCGGAATATTATGCTGATATAATAATTAAAACGACTTGAAATTTCAAGCGTTTGTGGTGCTTTTCTGCATTTACAATAAAAATGATAAAAAATTCACAATAAATTTGTATATAATTTTTGCAGGCAAATTTTGCTTGTTAAATTCTTAACGAATTCGTTTATATATGTGTCACGAATATTCAAGGTACACACAATTTATTATCAGCCGTATTGATTAAATAAGTAAATAATCATCAATTTAGGTCTGCTATTCTTGACTTTACAATGTCTGTATAATATAATATGTATGCTGTGATTTTATTACGGCACATTTCAACTTTTATTTACAAACGGGAGAATTATTATGGTAAGAGCTATTGTTGGCGCAAATTGGGGCGACGAGGGCAAGGGCAAAATTACAGATATGTTTGCCGGTCAAAGCGACATTGTTATTCGCTTTCAGGGCGGTGCAAATGCCGGTCATACAATTATAAATGAGCACGGCAGATTTGCATTTCACTTAATGCCGTCGGGAGTTTGCTACGACCACACAACATGCATTATCGGTAACGGCGTTGCACTTGATATCAACAAGTTTCTTAATGAGCTTGAGGATGTTAAAAAGGCAGGCCTTAACCCAAATCTTCTTGTATCAGATAGAGCACAGATTCTTATGCCGTACCATATTTTGCTTGATGAATATGAGGAGGAAAGACTCGGCAAAAATGCTTTTGGCTCAACAAAGTCGGGTATAGCACCGTTCTTCAGTGATAAGTATGCAAAAATCGGTATTCAGGTAAACGAGCTTTTTGACGACGAGGTATTAAAGGCAAAGCTTAAGAACATCTGCACACTTAAAAATCTTACTATTAAATATGTATATAACAAGCCGTTGCTTGACGAGGACGAGCTTTATAAGACTTGTATTGAGTACAGAGATAAGATTGCGCCTTATGTTTGCGACACTCATGCATATCTTGCAGACGCTCTCAAGCAGGGCAAGAATATTTTGCTTGAGGGGCAGCTTGGTACTCTTAAGGATCCTGATTTCGGTATTTATCCAATGGTTACATCTTCATCAACGCTTGCCGGCTACGGTGCAGTAGGTGCAGGCATTCCGCCGCATGCGATTGAGGATATTGTTGTTGTAACAAAGGCATATTCTTCAGCAGTAGGTGCAGGTGAATTTGTATCGGAAATTCTTGACGAGGATGAGGCACAGGAGCTTCGTATCCACGGCGGTGACAAGGGTGAATTCGGCGCAACAACAGGCAGACCGAGAAGAGTCGGTTGGTTTGACTGCGTTGCTACTCGCTACGGTGTTGCATGTCAGGGCGCAACACAGGTTGTTATGACTGCGCTTGACTGCCTTTCATATCTTGAGGAAATCAGAATTTGCACAGGATATGAGGTTGACGGCGAGGTTATTAAGGACTTCCCGACAACTCCTACTCTTAAAAAATGCAAGCCTGTGCTTAAGACGATGAAGGGTTGGCATTGTGATATTAGGGGTATCAGGAATTATGATGAGCTTCCGCAGGAAACTAAAGATTATGTTGAATTCATTGAAAAGGAAATCGGCTATCCAATCACAATGGTATCAAACGGACCTGAAAGAGAAGCAATTATTTACAGAAACAAATAATATAAAAATATCAGCCACCGAGAAATTCTCGGTGGCTTTTACTATACCTTATTGCATTATAATCAACGAGTAATCCTTTGCGTTAATTATATTATCCGGCACGGTGTTGATTAAAAATCCGTGAGTGATACAATCGCTTGACTTGTTGATAGGCGAGCTGTCGTGCCATATCTGCTTTAGCATGTCATTGGGCACATTGAACTCGTCGTAGCAATCAGTGTCGATATATGTTGACTCACAATCATTTGTTGAAGTAAAAGTGCAGGATTCACAGCTTGAAAACGGCAAGCCTATCTTTGCCGTTATTGATTGAGCAGTACTCATCGACGGTGCGCATACTCTGAATAAGCTGCTTCCCTCGGATGAAATTGATGTTAAGTCGTTACCTGCAAAAAGCGTAATATTATTCGCAATAATTGTTGAAAGGCTTTGCAGGCTTGGTGCATATACCGCTTCAAGGCTTTTGCATAATTTCAGTGAGTCTGTATTCAGTGCAGTTGCCTTTGGAATATACGCATATCTCATTGATTGACAACCGTTAAAGCATGAAACGGGTATTTCTCCCTGATAAATCGGCAGAGATATGTTGTCGAGTCGTTCGCACGACGCAAAGTTTTCCCCTCGGTCATTGTATGATTCAAGCGTGGTTAGGCGCGGAATATAAAATTCCATTACCTGAAGCAAGCCGGAAAATCCTCTTGCGCCGAGTCGTGTAAGGCTTGATGCGTCAAATGATTTTATGGCGGCACAGTTGAAAAATCCTGAAAATTCAATAGCGCTTACATTTGGTATATTAGCATAAATCATGTTAATGCAATGTGCAAAAGCAAAGCTTCCCACATGAGTTATTTTGTCATTTACAAATTCAAGCATTGAGGAACAACCGTAAAACGAGTAATCTTCAATTGACACGATGTTGCGCGTGTTGATTTCGTTCAAGGACTCACATCCTCTAAACGCATTTCCTCCAATGCTGACATTACCTTTAAAATCAATAGCCTTAAGCCTTGTACAGCCTCTAAAGCAGTTGCTTCCTATGGACTCTGTACTGTCAGGTAAAATGATGATTTCTATATCGCTGAATTTGAATAAATCGTTACCGAGACCTTTAACGGTTATTCCGTCTATTACATCGGGAATTGTAAAATACAGCTCACTGCCGCTATACGCAGTAATTATGCCGTCTTCATTTATAGTAAAGCTTTCTTCCTTTTCTGTTGAAACTATGTAGTATTCCTCGTACGATTGAAGACTTTTGATTTTACCGTCACTGTACGCCACGGCCTGTATTTTCATAGATGAGTCAAGATTGATAGGTCCGGTGTAAAGCGTGCCGTTAGTGCTGCTTGCTCGTGAGCCGTCGGCTGTGTAGTAAATATTTGCGTTCGCATCATCGCTCGACAATTCCACCGTAAGCTTGTCGGAATACCTGCCGCCGTCTATGCTGAATTTAGGAGCTGCGGTTCTTTCACCGTCAAATTCAGTAATGCTTCCAAGATACAGATAAGGAACATTTTCCCATTTAACCGAGTTGTTATATGCAGTTGTTTTGCCGTTGTCGCGTAAAATTGAGCAGACCTTATCAGGTGAAAGGGTAGGGCTTTTGCTTAAAATTTGAGCGCATCCTGCCGCAACAAACGGCGTTGACATTGATGTGCCGCTTGAGGATTTGTAGCCGCCATCTGTATATGAGCTGTAAATTGATACACCGGGAGCCGCAATATCAACGCATTTTCCGTAATTTGTCCAGCTTGGAAATGCTCCGTAAGAGTCAAATGCCGCAACGGTTATACATTCTTCAATATTTGACGGAAGATAGCTTGACGCATCCTTACCGTTATTTCCGGCAGATACGCAAACACATATATTTTTGCTTACTGCAGTCTGTACCGCTTGCATTAATGCATCATCAGTGCCTCTTGCATTCAAGCTCATGTTGATGATGTTTGCACCGTCATCAATCGCTTTGTATATTGATGTAATTAAGCCTGATATTGTGCCCTGTCCGGTGGAGTTAAGACATTTGTAAGCTCTTATTTTTACATTATCATTTGTATTGTCTGCAATGATTCCTGCAACATGAGTGCCGTGCCCCTTGTCATCCTCTTCGGAGTCGGCAGTGCCTGTTGTGCTGATATTGAAATACGTTCTCTCAATTCTGCCCGCAAGAAATTCATGGTCTGTGTCAACACCGCCGTCAATTATTGCAACAGTAATTTTAGGCAGGGATGCAATATTCGCCAGATAGTCATTGTAATCATCTGTGCCGATAGCCTCACTGCCCCATGATAAATGCTCGCTGAATGATGACTCGACCTGTGTATCGCAATCATAAATTTCCAAATCCGATTGAGCATATTCTATGTAGCCTTTATCATTGTAGTAATTAAGAGCCCTTTGAGCGCTTTGAGTGCTGTCGAATTGAAGGATATGTAAATCGTTATATCCCTCCACCTGAGCGATGCTGTCAAGCGTGTCAATATTCTGTTTTGATTTTACTATTATACGGCTTGATGCGGGCAAATCCTTATTCTGCCTTTGTATATCCCGAACACCTTTTGTAAACGCTTCAATAGGCACATTATCGGTGCTTTGCAGGTGTATTACGGAAAAGGGTATTGCCGCAGTAAGAGTAAGCACGCATAGTATTATGCAAACAATTCTTTTCATATTCATATCCTAAAAAAACAGGCACCCTTTCGAGTGCCTGAAATTATGCTTTTACCAGTATCCGAGAACGCGCTGCATAATCAGGCTGACTCCGGCTATTAAAACCCAGCAGGTGAAGCCCATAGCAATAGGCTTACCGCCTTTTTTTACGAGATTAACTATGTTCGTATTAAACCCGATTGCGCACATTGCCATTGAGATAAAGAATTTCGCAAGCCATTTTGCGCCCTTAACAAAGAGGTCCGTGTAAAAGCCTGTAAATGCACTGTCGGGAAGCACAGATACAAGCGTTGTTATGAGAGATGCACCGACGAAGAAAAGTATAAACCAAGGAAAGATTTTTTTCATCGATACCTTTGTACCCTTACCGCCTGCTTTTTTCTCTTTTCTTGTTCTTGCAACTGCAAGCACTATTGTAATCGGGATAATTGCAAGAGTACGGGTAAGCTTAACCGTTGTTGCCTGAGCAAGCACCATTCCGTTAGTAGCCTTCATGCTGTCCCATGCAGAAGCGGCGGCGGTGACTGATGATGTATCATTTACAGCTGTGCCTGCAAAAAGTGCAAAGCCATCATTGCTTAAGCCGATAGCATTACCGAGTGTAGGGAATATGAGTGCCGCAACTACATTGAAAAGAAAGATTACAGAAATAGACTGAGCGATTTCCTCGTCGTTCGCATCTATTACGGGAGCGGTTGCCGCGATTGCAGAGCCACCGCAAATAGAAGAGCCGACACCGACGAGAGTAGCCACCTTTTTGTCAATCTTAAGCACCCTGCACATTACTGCGGCAGTGATAAGTGATACTGCTATTGTCGAAACGATAACAGGCAGGCTTTTACCGCCGACAGACAATACGGTTTTAATGTTAAGAGTAAATCCAAGAATGATAACTGCCCATTGAAGAATTTTCTTTGATGTGAAAGTGATTCCGCTCTTGAATTTTTCGTCTGATGCGAATTTCGGTACTGCTGCCGAAAAAATCATTCCTATGATTATGGCAAATACGGGCGCACCGATTACTTCAAACGAAAAGCTGCCGATGCTGAGCCTTGCAAGTACGGTTGCAATGCCTGCAACCAATGCACACGGTAATATCCCTAAAATATTGTTTTTTAATGCTTTCATCAATATTCCTCTATCATTTTAAAATTTTGAGATTTTAATGCCTCAAGTAAATCCTTGTTGCTTTTAATCGGTGAATCGGTAATAATTCCGCCTTTTGCAAGATTTTTTACTGTGTGAAAATCAGAGCCGGAAACCATAAGCTTGTTATTGCTTTTTGCCCATTCGAGTGCCTTTGAGTTCTGCTGCTTATTTGTTTTGCCGTTGTAAACCTCAACACCGTCAATATAGTCGGGATTGCACTGCCTTATACCTGTGCGAAACGGATGTGCCTGAAAAACAAGATAGCCCTTGTCCTTGCACATTTCAAATACCTGCTTTTCCCACGGAAGCATCAGGTTGCCTGCGTTGTAGAAGAATTCCTCGTCAACACCATAAATCAAATAATCGTTTGCAGTAAAATAATGCCTCAGCTCCAATCCGAGAAGCACGGTGAAATCATCACCGGCATAATCCTTCATTCGCCTGTAACCGCTCAAATAAAAATCAATCTGCCTTTGAGGGCACCAGTTTGGCGTGAATGTCATAGGGCTGTAATGGTCGGTTACGACTATTCCGTTATATCCTTTTTCCGTGTATAGCTGCACTATTCTTTCAGGCTCAACGCGTCCGCATCGTGACACACAGCCTGTATGACAGTGCATTTCGTATTTATATTCCATTTACTTCTTTACCTTAACATTGAGTGTTGCAGACCAAGCGCCATAGCATTTCACACCGTTTATTACTTTATATGCTCTTATTCTTGTGTAGTATTTCTTCTTCGGTATGAGATTTTTTATTGTTGCCTTGTGCTTGCTGTTTTTCTTTACTTCAACCGTTTTACTCTTGCTTTTATAGAATTTTTTAGATGTACTGTATTGATATTCGTATCCGTCGGCAGCTTCGTCAATCTCCCACTCGTAGGTAAGCTGCTTTGACTTATTCGAGTTAAGTGATACTGCCGTTGCTTTGGCGGGTGTTATTACAAATGATGCCGTGAGCTCGCCAATGCATTTTGAGGAATTGAACGAAATTGTTGCATAAGCTATACCCGGTAGGCAATTATCCTCGTAGCTAACTGTATATTCGGTAGGTGAAACGACAGCATTGTTAGAGTCTAATACCGTAACCGCCGGAGCTATCGGCGCACCGGTGTAAGAATACTTACCGGTAATTAAAGCTTTTGCAGGCGGTGCGTAAACGGATGATGTATAAGAGTATCCGCAGCCGATGCATTTATAGTTTGTGTATCCGCAAAGTCTGTTATCCTCATCATCATCGACAACGGCATGTATTGACTCAACAATACCGAATGTGTGATTATGCGGTGTTACTGTTGCATTAAACGAATATACCGAGCCGTCAATGGAAAGCTTGTAGTAATAGCTTGAGCCGGCTGTCATTGAGGTGGAAAATTCAAACTGTGTTGCATTAGTTGTGTTAGAAGCGAAATTTACAAGTGATTTTGATGAATCATAGACACCTATTTCAACCTCTCCGTCAGGTGCGGCATCACTGTTGATTGAAAAGGTATAGTAGCCTGTTGCAGGACAGTCAAATCTGTACCAGTAGTTTACAATTTTGTCAGCAGTACCGCATACAGCACCGGGCGTACTGCCGTTTAGCTGTGTGGGTGTTGCTGTTTCAAATGAGTTTGCCAGTGCCTGAAACGAAGCAGGCATTGCTGCGCAAATCACAATCGCTAACGAAATAATTGCAGATAAAACCTTTTTCATTATATTTTCTCCAATAACCGTAATCTATATTTACATTGTCTTTATAGTAAATATTATAC
>CAMGDK010000037.1 GCA_946042285.1 uncultured Clostridia bacterium
AAACACCTGAACGAAGAGTCCTTCTCTTGCCTCTTCTGCGAGCAAGGGCAAGATTTTCAATAATCTGCATATCTGCGGCAGTACCTGTCATCGGATCCTGGAAAACACGACCGATATACTTTGCTCTTTTGTGCTCCGGAAGCTTTGTGACATCAACACCGTCAATAATAATATTACCGCAGTCAACCGGATATACACCTGCAATCATGTTGAGCATCGTTGATTTACCGGCACCGTTACCGCCGATGACCGTTACAAAGTCACCCTCGTTAAGAACAAGGTCAACACCGTTGAGAGCCTTTTTCTCATTTATAGTGCCGGGATTGAAGGTTTTGTGAACATTTTTAATTTCAAGCATTAGTCCCTAACCTCCTTATTCTTAACTGTTTTTGAGGCGATTTTTGCTCTCCAATACGGAATACCGAGGAACAACGCAACAACGATTGCCGTAAAGAGCTTAAGGTCATTTGCATTAAGTCCAAGACGAAGAACGAGAGTGATTACAAAGTAGTAAACAACACCGCCGAGTGTTACGGCAAGAAGCTTAAGAGCAAAGTTTTTGAAGATTTTGCCGAAGATTACTTCACCTATGATAACTGCTGCAAGACCGATTACGATTGCACCTCTGCCCATGTTAACATCTGCAAAGCCCTGATACTGACAAAGCATTGCACCTGAAAGAGCAACAATACCGTTTGAAAGCACAAGACCTATAACCTTGTTAACATCAGTGTTGATACCGTTTGAACGCGCCATAGCCTCGTTGCATCCTGTTGCACGAATACCGTGACCAAGCTCTGTTCCAAAGAACCAATAGAGAATTGCGATAGTCGCAACTACAAAAATTGCACCGAAAATAAGTGATCTCGGAATGTCGCCAAGTGAAAATACAAGGCTGTAATTCCTTGCGTTTAACGGCTGATTTGCCTTGCCGCCTAAAATTCTAAGGTTAATCGAATACAGCGAAAGCTGAGTTAATATACCTGCTAATATTGCAGGAATACCGAATTTTGTGTGGAACACACCTGTAACAAAGCCTGCCACACATCCGGCTAAAAACGCAATAATCATGCTTAACCATACATTCATGCCGTTTGTTACACAAAGCACTGCAACGGCACCGCCTGTACTCATTGTACCGTCAACAGTAAGGTCGGCAACATCAAGCACCCTAAATGTAATGAACACACCGATTGCCATTACTCCCCAAATAATACCTTGGGCAACAGCACCCGGAATGGCTGCTAAAAATCCACCCATGTCATAAACTCCTTTTTCAAATAATTCAGTTATTTAAACCTTTAAATCAATAAATATAGAATACCAAAAATACAACAAAAGGTCAAGACTATAATATATAAATTACTCTAAATATAAGAAAAAAGAGGCAAGGAGCACCCTGCCTCTTTAAATTATCGAATTATTATTTATTCTGCCGGAGTCATGTCAATTGCTTCGTATGTATCCGGAACTGTGATGCCGAGAGCTTCTGCTCTGTCAGCAACATACTTGTTTGTAAGGTCCTTAGCAAACTGGATTTCCATTGTTGCAGGATCCTGACCGTTTACAAGGATGTCGTAAGCCATCTGACCTGCACCCTCACCGATGCTGTAATAGCTGATTGAAAGTGTTGCAACACCGCAGCCCTTGCAGATACCCTCTTCACCTGCGATTACAGGAATCTTAGCAGCAGAAGTGATAGGCTCGATTGTGCCTGTTGCAGATGCCATTGTGTTATCTGTCGGGATATAAAGTGCGTCGCAGCTGTCGCATGCAGTCTGTGTTACAGAAGCAATGTCGTTTGAGTCAGCAGCTGTAAACTCCTTAACCTCGTAGCCAAGCTTTGTAAGCTCCTCAGTTACAACCTTTGCCTGATATACTGAATTAGGCTCACCTGAGCAGTACAAGATACCGATTGTCTTTGCATCCGGGCAAAGATCCTTGAACATGGCAGCCTGATCGGCAAGCGGAGCAAGGTCTGATGTACCTGTTACATTGATACCTGTTGAACCGTTCCAATCAGCAATCTCAAGAGCAGTTGCAAAATCTGTAACAGAGGTAGCAACGATAGGAATTTCAGTTGTGTTTGTCATTGCAGCCTGAAGAGCAGGAGTAGCATTTGCCATGATAAGATCTACGCCGTCTCCTACGAAGCCGTTAGTGATTGTTGCACATGTTGCTGAATCGCCGGCAGCATTCTTTTCAACAAAGTTGAACTTAACGCCATTCTCTTCGCCGAGAGCTGTAAGCTTATCCATGAAGCCCTTTGTAGCAGCATCGAGAGCATCGTGCTGTACGAGCTGACAAATACCGATTGTGTATTCCTTCTTTGCAGCTTCAGCCGAAGGAGCAGTTGTATCGTCTGTTGTGCTTGATGAACAGCCTGCAAAGCATCCGCCGATCATAAGTGCAGAAAGAGCAACAGCTGTTACCTTTTTAATTAACTTGTTCATAACGATTTCCTTTCTTTTTTCAAGAATAATTTTAGTGTTTACACTTTATCACCTAAAAGCGCTAAAGTCAATAAGTTTATCTTAAATTTGTTGAATGTAACGAAAATTAGTATTCTTTTTTGTGTATATTGTTTTTTCTCTTGCTTTCGTTAAACAAAAAAGTCGGCAGGGATTGAGCATCCGAGCCGACTGTTTTCTTAATAATGTGAGATGAATTATTTGATTACTCTAACCTTAACGACACCGTCAATTGCAGTAATATCCTCTATTACCTTTGCCGAAACCTCTTCATCAACATCAATAATTGAGTACGCAATCTCACCGCGGTTCTTATCCTCAAAGGAGGATATATTGATACCGTCCTTACTGATTGTGTCAGTGATTGTTGCAATCATGTTTGGCTGATTCTTGTGGATAACGGTAATTCTTGCAACACCTGTTCTTGCCATTGATACTGCAGGAAGGTTTACGGAATTTTTGATATTACCGTTTTCAAGGAAATCAATAAGCTGTACCGCACCCATTGACGCACAGTTTTCCTCGCTCTCGGGAGTTGACGCACCGAGATGCGGAATAGCAATTACGCCATCTACGCCGATGAGGTCGGCAGACGGGAAGTCCGTTACATAGGCAGCCATTTTGCCCTCCTCAAGAGCTGCAACAACATCAGCAGAAGCTGCAAGATCACCTCTTGCAAAGTTTAATACTCTAACTGTGTCCTTCATCTTCTCGATTGTAGCTGAGCTGATCAAGCCCTTTGTATCGGGAGTGAGAGGAACATGGATTGAAATATAATCTGCAACAGGAAAAATCTCGTCAAGATTATTATTTACAGTGATACCCGGCTTAAGCTGAGCGTCTTCGGGAAGGAACGGATCATAGCCGATTACCTTCATTCCAAGGTCAACAGCAGCCTCGGCCACAAGACGACCGATAGCACCAAGACCGATGACAGCAAGTGTCTTACCCTTGATTTCAGGGCCTGCAAAAGCGCTCTTACCCTTTTCTACTACCTTGCCGACATTGTCGCCCTCATCCTTGATTGTTTTACACCAATCAATAGCTCTTGTAACCTTACGGCTTGCAAGAAGCATACCGCAGATAACAAGCTCCTTAACTGCGTTTGCGTTTGCACCCGGTGTATTGAATACTACGATGCCCTGCTCTGTACACTGTGGAATAGGGATATTGTTTACGCCTGCGCCTGCTCTTGCGATTGCAAGGAGTGATTCAGGCATATCCATTTCGTGCATTGAAGCAGATCTAACCATTATAGCGTCCGGATTTTCAATATCGTCACCGCATGTATATTTTGCAGTGTCAAACTTTGAAATACCAACATTAGAAATCTTATTAAGTGTTTTTATATTAAACATATTAGATGCTCCCAACTGTAATTATGCGTTATTCTTTTCAAATTCAGCCATGAACTCAACAAGCTTCTCAACACCCTCGATTGGCATAGCGTTGTAGATAGAAGCTCTCATGCCGCCGACTGTTCTGTGGCCCTTAAGGTTAACGAAGCCTGCTTCGGTAGCCTCTGCAATGAATTTCTTTTCAAGCTCATCGTCGCCGATAACGAACGGAACATTCATGAGTGAACGGTCCTCGGGAACAACCGTACCCTTGAACATTTTTGAATTGTCAAGGAAATTATAAAGGATTGCAGCCTTCCTTTCATTTCTTTCCTTCATAGCCTCAAGACCGCCGATGTCATTCTTAATCCACTCAAGCACAAGCTTGCAGATATAAATTGTCCAGCATGGAGGAGTATTGTAAAGTGAATCTGCATCTGCCTGAATTTGATAGTTCATCATTACAGGTGTAATATCTCTTGCTTTACCGAGCAAGTCCTCACGGATAATTGCAACAACAAGACCGGCAGGTGCAACATTCTTCTGCGCACCAAAGTAAACAACACCGAATTTGCTGATGTCGAGAGGCTCTGAAAGAGCGCATGATGAAACATCTGCAATAAGAACCTTGTCGCCAACCGGCGGAAGCTCTTTATATACTGTGCCGTAAATTGTGTTGTTCATGCAGATATAAACATAGTCGGCATCCTCACGGAAATCCTCAGGCTTTGTCTTTGGAATATATGAGAATGTCTTGTCAGCCGAGGATGCAGCTGCAACAACATCGCCGTACTTTTGTGCCTCTTGAAAAGCCTTCTTTGCCCACTGACCTGTGATGATATAATCAGCCTTGCCGCTACCGTTCATAAAGTTGAGCGGAATTGCCGAAAACTGTGCCGAGGCACCACCCTGAAGGAATAATACCTTGTAGTTATCGGGAATATTGTAAAGCTCTCTCATAAGAGCCTCTGCGTCCTTGATAATCTTATCAAAAACCTTTGAACGATGGCTCATCTCCATAACAGACTGTCCGCTGCCCTGATAATCCATCATTTCTGCTGCAGCCTGCTCAAGCACCTTTTCAGGTAATGTTGAAGGGCCTGCACTGAAATTATAAACTCTTGCCATAATATATTCTCCATTCTATATAATAGTAATAATACACACACCCTCGTGCGAATGTATATTCTATTATAGTATTGTTAATGTTTTTGTCAATGATTAAAATATAACTTTGTGATATTGCACAAGACTTTGTTACAGTTTTAACGATATTGCAATTATTTGTATCATTCTTTTGTGTGTTTTATTGTGATAAAGTGAAAAAATAAAACATGGACTCAAATTTAATTCAAGTCCATGCTGCTTGTATTTGATTATATTTTTAAAATTGCCGTTGCAAGCCAGAAATAAATAAGAAGTGAAAGCGCATCCATAACAGTTGTAATGAACGGTGACGAAATTACTGCCGGATCAAGCTTAATCTTCTTTGCAAGAATCGGAAATACACAACCTACAACCTTTGCAAACATTATTTCAATAACAAGAGTAAGGCTTATTACAAGATCCACCCAAATTGTGATTTCGCTCATGCCGAGCAACGCACGATCTACAAACCAAATCTTAACAAAGTTGACTGCGGCAAGAGTTATTCCGCATAAAAATCCGACTCTTATCTCCTTCCATACAACCTTGAATATGTCCTTAAAGGAAATCTCGTTAAGCGATAATGCACGAATTATTACGGCACTCGCCTGTCCGCCGGAGTTACCGCTTGTGCCTGTAAGCATAGGAATAAAGGATGTAAGGACAATCATTGCAGAAAGCTTATCCTCAAACGAATTAAGAATCATGCTTGTAAATGTTGCGCTGACCATAAGGAAAAGAAGCCACATTATTCTTGATTTCCATGTTTCAACTATGCCCATTTTGAGATATGGCTTCTCATTAGGCATAATAGCATTCATCTTATGAATATCCTCTGTGCTTTCCTCCTGCAAAACGTCCATAGCGTCATCGACCGTGATGATGCCGACAAGCCTGTTTTCCATATCCACAACAGGAAGTGCAAGGAAGTTATACTTATCAAACAGGATAACCGCTGTTTCCTTGTCATCATGAGTGTTGACGCTGATTGTGTTAGTTTCCATAAACTCTTCAATCTTGTCGTCATAATCATGGAGAAGAAGCTCCTTAACGGTTGTTACGCCTATAAGATGCCTTGATTCATCGGTTACATAGCAGGTATAAATTGTCTCCTTATCAACACCTGTACGCCTAATGCGCTTAAATGCATCCTCAACCGTATTATCTCTTTTGAGATCTACAAACTCCGGTGTCATAATTGATCCGGCGCTATCCTCAGGATACTTTAAAAGAGTGTTGATTGATGCTCTTGTTTGAGTATCTGTATTTTGCAGTATTCTTTTTACGATTGTTGCAGGCATTTCCTCAATAATATCAACAGTATCATCGAGGTAAAGCTCGTCGATAACCTCCTTAAGCTCTGTATCGGAGAAGGCTCTTATCATAGCCTCCTGCTCATCATAATCAAGCTCAACAAAGGTTTCGGCTGCCTCCTCCTTTGGAAGCAATCTGAAAAGCAAAAGCTTTTGATCAAAGCTAAACTCATCAAAAAGAGTTGCAATATCGGCAGGGTTGATTTCAACAATCAGCTGCTTAATATCGTAGTATTTCTTCTGTTTATAAAGAGAGGAGATTTCCTGTGCAATTTCTTCAATAGTTAATTCATCTATATTCATAAATATCTCTCCTTCTTTAAAAATTATAATCAATCCTCGTTATCGGAGGATTTATAAAACGGCTTTTCATCCCGATCGTAAGGATTTACCGCTTTTCTTTTGACAACGGTAAATATTACCATAAACAGTAGCAATCCAAAGGCAAGGCAGGCGCAAAGCATCAAAAATTCGCTCTGCTGATAAAACCTTGTACCTTCAACAATTGTTTTGTAATCATCACTTGCCATTTCCTTTTTCACCTCGGCAAGCGTCTTGTCAACTCTTTGAATTTTAATTTTGTATTCTCTTTGCGAGCCGTCGGTTGCGGTGCATGTAAGTGTTATTTCCGGCTCCTGTGCCTGAGTCAACGAAAGCACTACGGGTGGACAATAGGCGTTAATATCATTTGTTACCGGAGTGATTGAAAGCTGTGTTAAATCCTTTGGTATATACAGCTTATACGAATAATCCCCCTCGGTAACCTTTGTATCAAGCTCACAATTCGGGCAGTAAATGTCAGACAGGGTGTTGTCCGAGCTCAACTCAACCGATTTGCCGCTAAACGAAAAGTTATATATCGAGCTGCCGCTGTCATATTTTAACTCGGCAGTGATTGCTATTTGATGATTTGTACTGTCGCAAACATATTTTACAAACAACTCACCGTCACCCTCAATTTCATAATCACTCAAGGAAGGTGTACTGCCGTTTTCTGCTAAAATGAGGTTGTAATCATGAATACTTTGATTAAATCCTCCTTCAATCTCAGCATTGTCAAAGCTTATGCTTTTAAGCACAGGCACATCGCCTGCAACAGCCGAAATCGGCAAAACGGAGGTAAGCATAATTATTGCCGACAGCAAAACGGCTGAAAACGAATGCTTTTTCATAAAATCACCCTTGCTATATTTTTACTGTTTATAATAATTACTACTCCTGATAATCCTCGTTATAATTATCTTCGTCATAATTATCCTCATCATAATTATATTCATCGGAATTATCCTCGACAGTAGGCTCAATCTTGATTATTGCATAATTGTTAATCGAAAGCTGTGCCATAACGGAGTTGGTGCCTTCCTCGTCATCGGTTGACACAAAATACACGGTATCCTTATTTGGCTTAACATTTTCTTTAACATAATCCAAAAGCTCTTCTTGGTTAATTTCGGTAAGATTGACATGCTTTGCCTCTATAAATTTAACACTGTCGCCGAAATCAACATAAAGCTTTTTTCTTATGGCTTCAAATCCCTGACCGTCTGCCTCAACATCTTCGGGTAAGGTGAGATTATCAAGCACAAACACAGTGACTCCCATGCCCTTAACCTCTTCAACGATGCTCTTTATATAATTGTATGTGCCGTCGCTTTTCGGGTTAAGATATGCGTTGCCGGCAGAATCGCGATACACACTCTTACCGCTGATAACGGCAGATGACAAATCGGCAATCGGAGCAATATTGTCCTTGTAGCAGGATATTCTTGCAACAGGTAAAATATCATTTTGAGCAAGCATACTGACAGATTTTTTTAGGTCAGCCGATGCAGATGAAACCGCACCGTATGCATCAATAGTGGCAAGGACGCTTTGATAACCGATTGTACCGTCATCACGCTTAACATCAAAGCAAATTGACGAATATCCTCTTGCTCTGACATCCTGAATTACTGCATCGAGCATCACTCCTGCGTCAAGAGAAAGCGAATCAACGCTTGTTGCCTTGAGCCTTAAATCAATATCACCAAAGCTTGCGCTGTCGTCAATATTGTTATCCTCAATCGGCATGGCATTCCTTTCAATATACAGGTCCATAACAGTATAACCGATGCTTACAATAACAAAGCATGCGGCAATGACTGCTAAATTCTTGAGTATATGGGACATCCCTTCACGAGTAATGCGCTTCTTTTTTGGACGAGGTCGGTATTTATCAAATTTATCCGAGCCTGTGCCGGCTTCTATATACTTATCGGCAAAGGAGATTTTCCTGCCCTTTTCCTGCTCTGTCCATTTTGTGTTTCGCTTTTTATTGTTATAAAAGCGTTTTTTCTTCATAGGTGTTCACCATTTACATTTTTGCATTTTTCTTTAAAAGATTGATTGTATCAGCGGGATTCTCACTCTTAAACACTGCTGAGCCTGCAACGAAAACATTTGCACCCGCCGCACCGGCAATCTTAACTGTTTCGGTGTTTATTCCGCCGTCAACCTGAATGTCGATGTCAGGACATTTTTCGCGAAGCTTTTTAATTTTCGGCATTGTGCCTTCCATAAAGCTTTGACCGCCGAATCCCGGCTCAACCGTCATAACAAGAACCATCGAAAGTCTGTCAAGGTAAGGATAAACCTCCTCAATAGGAGTATTGGGCTTAACTGCAAGCGCCGCCTTACAGCCACCTGCTGTAATTTTGTCAATAGTTGCACCGATGTCAGAGTCACATTCGGTATGGAATGAAATAATATCAGCGCCTGCCTTGATGAAATCATCGCAGTAAAAATACGGATCGGAAATCATGAGATGAACATCGAACGGAATACTGCATACCTTTTTCATAGCGGCAATTACGGGTGCGCCGATTGAAATATTCGGTACAAAGTGACCGTCCATAACATCGAGATGAATAAGGTCTGCTCCGCCATCTGAACATTTTTTAAGCTCAGCCTCAAGATTTGCATAATCGGATGCAAGCATTGACGGTGAAATTTTAATTTCCATAACAAAATCTCCATTTGAAAGTTAACATAATTATATTTATTATACTTTAATAATGACGATAAATCAACAGTTTATACATCAAAAAGAGAGGTTTGCCCCGCAAATCAGGAGCAAGCCTCTTCGTTTAACCGTTATTTAATATTAAATTATCGTAATTGTTGCTTGTAAAATTTATATGCCTTGCAAAATCAGCCTTAATATCATCGCTCAATGAAATCGACTCATTCCTGTTGATTATTGCAAAATCCTTTGCATTTACAATCCTGTCGTTATTTAGGTCGTATTTGCATAGCTCAATAGGAGTTGAAGCGTAGTTATTATTGTTAGCATCAACCGTTACATATATCACAACGCTTCTGCTGATTGCGCCGTTTGCTTCTATCGTAAAATCCTTTCGGCCCGATGTGGAATAAAAAGAAAATGCACCATTCTCGTCGGTTGTTGCTACGACGCTTTGAGAATTATTTATGACTCTTGCATTTTCCACTGCGTTGGCGAGAGTGTCAACAACCCTACCCTCGACCTTGTACCTGCCGTTTGTGGTGATTTTTACATCCATGTCACAGGTTTTGCCGAGCACTCCGACGGTCAGCCTGTTATTCGTATAAAGCTCATAGTCCTGCGGATACCAATGCTCCTCAAACTGATTATGATTATATGAAATAGTGTATCCGTCAATCTCCGACGCACCGGTAACAGATGAAGAGGAATTGTCGTTGTAATAAACAGTTACGGTTGTGTTGGCAATAATCCTTGAAATGTCATATTGAAAATAACTGTCGCCGTTACCGTCTGTCGCGTAATTGCCGTCCTCGTAAGCCTCAAGCTGTGCATCGCACTGTGCTGTAATATATGCAATATCACTATCAAAGCTGTCACACCTGAGCATTACATTCATATTGCCGTTAGTCCTATCCTCCGACAAAAACCAGCCTGCTGCAAAATAATATGTAACGCCCTTTTCAAGATGATAGGTTAAGCAAAACTGCCTGAAATTATGACCGTTTTGCGCATAGTTTGGATCGTTTGTTGCGTAAGCAAGCTGCTTATATGTTTTTGTCCATGTTTCAGTGTCAACCTCTTTAATAAAAAGATAGCCCTCACTTGCATAATCGTTATATGACAAAAACGAATATGTACCGCTTTCCTGCGGAGTATAAATAAACCAAGCAAGATCATCCACACCGTCAATGACGGCAGTTATCTTTGTATTTAAAATCAGCTCCTGTGTCTTTGCAAACGCATTAAAAGCAGAAAGGGCAAAGACCGATGATATAACGGAAATAACAATTATTACCGAAATCAGCTTTTTGTTAAGCTTCATAGACCTTGCCCCCTTCGTTATTATTTTTTAGCTCTGTGTTGCGGTTGTAATGTAGCTTGCAAAATACTGTGAATACTGCTTTTGCAGGCTGTAAGCACCTGTACTATCCTTAAGAATTTTAGCATAGTCCTTTGCATTCACATAGCCGTTACCGTCAACATCAAAGTCGATGATTGGGTTACCGTTGATTTCAATAGAGTTGATACCGGTGTTACCCTTTGTTGCAAGCGAAAGCTCTCCGCCGTCAACGCCCTCACCGCCGTTGATGAATATCTTGATGTAAAGCTTTTCCTGATTGCTGCACTCTGCAGGAAGCGGAAGATTTCCGTAAGTTTCAACTGTTGAAGATGCAGCATCATTGCTGATACATCTAACATTTGAGTTCGGAACATAGGTGTAGCTGCTTGCATTTGTGCTGTATGCAACACCCCAGTCACGAGGACCGTTGTTTGAGCTTAACTGCTCAACATTGAGTGTAAGATTCTTATATCCGAGAGTGCTTGTTTCAATAAGCCAGTAACCGTTTCCGTCAGGATTATCAAGATTCTTTGTGGCAGTGAATGGCTTTGTAGCATCATAAGCCACCTTAACACCGTAAGTACCTGTATAGATAAATGATGCCTTGTCGGTACCGTTTGGACTCATTGAAAGAGTACCGGTTTTAGCACCGCTTGTGCTTGATACCGATGTAAAGTCGGAATTTACATAATCTGCAAAGAGCTTTGTTGTGTCGTTGTAGTTGAATTTAACAACTGTGTCGCCCTTGTAGTAATATGTTGCTCTGTTCACGGCACTCTGCTCGCCGTCCTCGGTTACCCATGCAAGAACCGTATATGGCTCCTGCTCGATACCGTTGAAGCCCTTAACTGCTGAAAGCTGAATACCTGTCAGCGGACAAATTCCGTTTTCAACAATTTTGTTATTCTTATCAATTATTGCATAGTTAACATCAAGTCCGTCAGGGCTACGGTAGTTAATTGTGCCTGTAAGACCAAAGTAGCTTGTTGACTTGTTAGTGTATGGCATCTTGAAGCTACCGTTATCCTCACCGCCGATTGCAACATCATTCACATAAAGATTGCCCTTTGATGCGTTGCTGTGCAATGCTGTACCGCTGAATGTTAAGTTTTCAAAGGTTACAAGTCTAAGGTATAAGGTGCTTTGATCGTTACATTCGGCAGGTAGAGTCACCGACTCAAATGCCTGCTCAAGCATAGCATTTGCAGTAAGTGCAACATTATTGCCGACATTGTAATATGCTATACCGTCGGTGCTGTATTGAAGTCTAATACTCTTTGGGCCCTGTGCCGTTGTGTATGCCTTGCAGCTAAATGTGATGTTTTTAAATCCTGTTGTACAGGTCTTGAATGTAAAGCCTGACTCACTCGTCCAATAAGCACCGTCATCGGGAGCTACACAAAAAGCCTTATTATCTTCATTCCAAAGCGGAACATATTGACTCTTTCCGTCGGTTTTTGCAGTCATCTTACCGCTCTTGCCGTACACACCGCCGGTTGAAGCAACAGCACCGTT
>CAMGDK010000038.1 GCA_946042285.1 uncultured Clostridia bacterium
ATTGCCTCTTGTCTCGTGGGCTCGGAGATGTGTATAAGAGACAGGTTATAAGGAGTGACATTATGGCAGATAAGGAAAAACGATATGTCGGCGTTAAAGAAAATCTTGCATACGGATTTGCCAATGCAGGTCAGGTTTTCGGCTATAATCTTAACTCATATTTTTCCTTGTTTTTCACAAAGGTTTTCTGTATTCCGCAAAAGGCAGTGTCAAAAATGATTCTTATTCTCGGAATATGGGACACAATAAACGATCCCATAATGGGAGGCATTATTGATAAAACAAGGACACGCTACGGCAAGCTTCGTCCGTATTTGCTTATTGTTCCGCTGCCTCTTGCGATTGCAACGGTTATGCTGTTTTCAGGACCGCTTATCATGCAGGATGCAAAATCTGTTGTATCAAAGATAGTATATATGTATATTTCCTATTTTATTTGGGAGCTGTTTTATACTCTCGGTGATGTTCCGTTTTGGGGAATGAGCAGTGCTATTTCACCGCTTCCAAGTGATAGGACAAGGGCTATCTCTACTGCAAGGTTTATCAGCAGCCTTATCGGCGGACTTTCAACAACGCTTCTCGTTTTGCTTATGGACGGCAGTGAAAAGGATGTTATTCCGATTTCATTACCACAGGTGTTTTGCCTGATTTCAATAATAGCGGCGTGCTTTATTATCTGTCTGTTCTCGCTTGCAGGTCTTAAGTGCAAGGAAAGAGTTGTTCAAACAGTTAAGGATCCGAGTGTTCTTGCAGGCTTCAAGGTGCTTTTTCGCAATAAGCCTCTTTTGATGATTGTTATCGGCAATGTTTTAAGCACTGTTACGGCTGTGTCGGGTGCGTTTGAAACATACTACTATGCAGAGGTTGTCAATATAAATTCGCTTAAGCTTTTAATCACATTACCCGGTACAATTTTCGGCTTTGTTACATATCTGTTGATACCGAAGCTTCAAAGGAAGCTTGATAACAGGCAGATTGTATTTCTAAACGGAATTGTAAGAGCGGTGGTAAGCCTCTTCGTATTCCTTATCGGAATGAAGAATTACAATAATTTAGCAGTTGTTATTCCTCTGCTTCTTTTCCAAAATCTCATTTTCTCATTCTTCAATACAATAAATCTTGTTATTCCAACTCAAATGATAGGCGATACAATTGATTACATGGAATGGAAAACAGGCGAGAGAAATGAGGGCGTTTCATTCTCTGTACTCACTTTTGTCGGCAAGCTTACAGGCTCTGTTGCCGCATCGCTGTGTACTGCAATTTTGCCGGTTATCGGGCTTACATATAAGAGCGTCGGCGGCGAAACAGTCACTGTTAAGGGTGATAATACAGACTTGTTGATTTGGGCTTTCTTTACGGTGGTGCCTTATGTTGCAGGACTTATTGCATTAGTGCCGTATTTGTTCTATGACCTTACGGGCAAAAGGCTTAAGACAATCCGTGAGGATATGCAGGTAAGACGCGCAAACAATTCAAAGGCTGTGTCGGGAGGTGCTGTAAATGAGTGATAGGTGTCCTAAATGCTCGGCAAGGATAAGTCCGCTTTATATGAAGGAGACATGTCCTAAATGCAATGTTAATCTTCTGTACTACGGCTTTGAGGATAGACTTGAGCAAGATGCCCGTCAGGCTGAAAGGGAGGTTGCAGCGGTTGAGCATTTTGTTAACATATTAAAATCCTCCTCTATATCAAAGCCTATACTGATTGCAAGACTTGCTTTGTTTTTTACACCGCTTGCATCAATGTGCCTGCCTATGTATGACGGCGTGAGCCTTGTTTCTCTTATTATGGGAATAATAAAAGGCTCGGGCGTAGTTGTTATGCCGCTTATCAGCATGGCGCTTGTCGTTGTGCTTTCGCTTGCGGTGATTATTTCGTCATTGTTTTCATCAACAAAGCGCGGACTTGCAAGAAATGTAATATTAAGTGCAATAAATACAGTCGTGTTTGTTGCGCTTGGCTTGGTCATCGGCAAAATGGGTGTCGGCTGGTACATCACTCTTGTGATTTACCTTGTTGAGCTTGTGCTTCATTTTGTATGTGATAAGGCTATAAAAAAACAAATTAAAGAGAATCGGGAATAAAATTTTACTGTTGACTAATAATGCTTTTAGTGTTATTATAACTGTATCATATTTAAAGCGATGAATAGGCGAGTAGCTTTTTGTTGTGCTTCAGAGAGCTGACGGTTGGTGCAAGTCAGTGCAGGCAAATCGTGAAAAACACCTATGAGCCCTGAAAGAAAGTGTATGCGATTAGACTCAGGCGTGCAGGAGCGTTAATCCTTTGAGTGAGCTGATTATTCAGCTAATTTAGGTGGTACCACGGAAGCAGTCTTTCGTCCTATTGGACTTAAGACTGCTCTTTTTATTTTAGATTTTATTGTAAGGAGATTACAGAGTATGGAATTTTCAACAATGTACAGAACAAAAACAATGGATAAATTTTCGGAGGCGGACATCAACAGCACCGTTAAGGTTGCAGGCTGGGTTGAGAATATAAGAGACCACGGCGGTGTTTCCTTTATCGACCTTCGTGACATGTACGGCGTAATGCAGATTGTTATGCGTGACACAACTCTCCTTGACGGCATTTCAAAGGAGGACTGCCTTTCAATTGAGGGTATTGTGGAAAAGAGAGATGAGGATACAGTTAACCCGAAAATCGCAACAGGTACTATTGAGGTTGAGGCAAAGTCTGTTACAACTCTCGGCAAGGTTCGTCGTGCGCTTCCGTTTGAAATTCAAACATCAAAGGAAACAAGAGAGGATAAAAGACTTCAATATCGTTTTCTTGATTTGAGAAATCAAAAGGTTAAGGATAACATGATTTTCAGAAGCAAGGTTATTTCTTATTTAAGACAGGAAATGACGGAAATGGGCTTCCTTGAAATTCAAACTCCCATTCTTTGTGCTTCATCACCTGAGGGTGCAAGGGACTATGTTGTTCCTTCTCGTGTTCACAAGGGCAAGTTTTATGCTCTTCCACAGGCACCTCAGCAGTATAAGCAGCTTCTCATGGTGTCCGGCTTTGACAAGTATTTCCAGATTGCGCCTTGCTTTAGAGATGAGGATGCAAGAGCAGATCGTTCGCCGGGTGAGTTCTATCAGCTCGACTTTGAGATGAGCTTTGCAACACAGGAGGATGTATTTAGAGTAGGTGAGGAAATTCTCACAAAGACATTTAAGAAATTTGCTCCCGAGGGATATACTGTAACAGACACTCCTTATCCCGTAATCAGCTTTAAGGAGGCTATGCTTAAGTACGGTACGGATAAGCCGGATCTTCGCAACCCGCTTGAGATTATTGATGTAACAGACTTTTTCCAGCGCTGCACATTCAAGCCGTTCCACGGTCAAACAGTAAGAGCCATCAAGGTTCATGCCGAAATCTCAAAGGGTAAGCATGAAAAGCTCCTCAAATTCGCACAGTCAATCGGCATGGGCGGTCTCGGCTACCTTCTTGTTCAGGAGGATAAGAGCTATAAGGGACCTATCGACAAGTTTATCCCCGATGATATGAAGATCGAGCTTGCCGACATGGCTTCGCTTGAGGTTGGCGACACAATTTTCTTCATTGCCGACACAGAGTCAAAGGCTTGCGAATATGCAGGACAGATCAGAACAAAGCTTGGCGAGATGTTTGATCTTATTGAAAAGAATGCATATCGCTTCTGCTTCATCAATGATTTCCCGATGTTTGAGTACAAGGAAGAGGAGAAGAAGATAGGCTTTACTCATAATCCGTTCTCAATGCCGCAGGGCGGACTTGACGCACTTAACAATCAGGATCCGCTTACAATCCTTGCATATCAGTACGACATTGTTTGCAACGGTGTCGAGCTTTCATCCGGTGCAGTTCGTAACCATGATATTGACATCATGAAGAAGGCCTTTGAAATTGCAGGCTATGACGAAGAGGTGCTTAAGGAGAAATTCGGTGCTCTTTATACTGCATTCCAGTTTGGTGCACCTCCTCACGCAGGCATGGCTCCGGGTATCGACAGAATGATTATGCTTCTCAGAAACGAGGAGAATATAAGAGAGGTTATCACATTCCCTATGGACGGTAAGGCACAGGACCTTATGTGCGGTGCTCCTAACGAAATCACAGAGCAGCAGTTAAGAGAGGTTCACATCAAGTTAAGAAAATAAACAATATTATTATAGGTGTGTTTAGGATTGCAATAACCGTAGGGGCGACCATTGGTCGCCCGCTTATAACGGGCTTGCAATGCAAGCCTTACGATGATTTCATGCATAAACGCAACTATAAACCCTAATTTTTACCAAAGAGGTATAAATATATGATTAGCAAAGAAGAAGTATTGAAACTTGCCCGCCTTGCACGACTCGATTTCAGCGACGACGAGCTTGACAAGATAATTAAGGATATGGACGACATTATTGCATTTGCCGACACTATCAATAATTCGGTAGAGGGCGATGCCGATAAGATTAGAAATGTATCAACAAACGCAATTCCTGCCGAGGACTTTAGAGAGGATGTTGTTAAGGAGTCGCTCCCTAATGAAAAAATCCTTTCAAATGTTACTGCATCAAAGGGTTGCTTCTGCGTTAAAGGAGGTATATAAATGAGAGAGCTTATTACACCTTTATCACAGATGCTTAAAAACGGTGAAATTTCATCAGTTGAGCTTACAAATAAGTATATTTCTGCTATTGAGGCAGACAATGCAAAATATAACGCTTATGTTTCAACAACATTCGACAAGGCACTTGAAAATGCAAAAATTGCCGATGAAATGATTGCGAGCGGCAAAGCGACTGCATTAACAGGTATTCCTATGACGCTTAAGGATAATATCTGCTCCGACGGTGATCTTACAACCTGCTGCTCAAAAATTCTTGAGGGCTTTAGACCTTACTATGATTCGACGGTATGGAGCAAGCTCAAGGCTCAGGGCGCAGTTATGCTCGGCAAAACGAATATGGACGAATTTGCTATGGGCTCAACAAGTGAAACAAGCTGCTACGGTGCTCCGCTTAATCCGAGAAATGTAAACCATGTAACAGGCGGCTCGTCAGGTGGCGGCGCAAGTGCCGTTACCGCAAGCCTTGCAGCGTATGCTCTCGGCTCGGACACAGGCGGCTCTGTTCGTCAGCCTGCATCATTTTGCGGTATCGTAGGACTTAAGCCGACATACGGTGCAGTTTCTCGTTACGGCTTGATTGCTTACGGCTCGTCACTTGACCAAATCGGTGTGCTTGCAAATTCCGTTAAGGATACTGCACTTGTGTTTGACACTATTTCAGGTGTTGACGCAAATGACCAAACAAGCGTTGACTATGATTTCGGCTGTATTGCAGACACTCTTGACAATGCAGATGTTAAGGGCATGCGAATCGGTGTCGCAAAGGAATACTTTGACGGCATCAACGATGAAATCAAAAATGCAATATTTGATGTTATCAAATTTTATGAGGATAACGGTGCACAGATTGTTGACATCAGTCTTCCTGTGCTTAAGCAGGCGCTTCCTGTTTATTATATCATTGCCTGTGCAGAGGCTTCATCAAACCTCGGCAGATACGACGGCATTAGGTACGGCTATCGTCCGGAGAATTTCAACGATGTTGAAGAGATGATTCTCAAAACAAGAACACAGGGCTTCGGTGACGAGGTTAAGCGCAGAATTATGCTTGGTACCTATGTTCTTTCATCGGGATATTATGACGCTTATTATAAGAAGGCGTGCCTGTTAAGGCAAAACCTTATTGCCGACTTTGACGATATTTTCGGCAGCTGTGATATTCTTATCGCACCGACTGCTCCTAATACTGCATTCCCGCTTAACTTTAAGGGTGCTTCACCGGTTGAAATGTATCTTTCGGATATTGCAACCGTTCCAATCAATATTACAGGTGTTCCTGCAATCAGTGTGCCTGTTAAGAATGACAGCAACGGCTTGCCGATCGGTATGCAGATTATCGGCAGAAAGTTTGGCGAAAGGACTATTCTCAACGCTGCTTATTTCTATGAAAAGAACGGCAACAGTCAGGTTGAAGATTTTGAGGGAGGTGTTTCGCTTTGAGCTATCAGTTAGTATGCGGTATTGAAACTCATATCGAGCTTGCAACAAAGACAAAGATTTTCTGCGGTTGTACCACTCAATTCGGCGGCGAGCCTAACACTCATTGTTGCCCTGTTTGTACAGGTCAGCCGGGTGCTCTTCCTATTCTCAACAAAGAGGTTATTGCGTTTGCGGTAAGAGCAGGTCTTGCAGTTAACTGTAAGATTAACAACAACTCTCACATGGATAGAAAAAACTATGTGTATCCTGACCTTCCCAAAGCATATCAGATTTCACAGTTTGATGAGCCTGTTTGCGTTGACGGCTATGTAGAGCTTGACTCGGGTAAAAAAATAAGAATTGAGCGTATCCATATAGAAGAGGATGCAGGTAAGCTTATTCACGACGGCGGCTATACCTATGTTGACTATAACCGCGGCGGTGTTCCTCTTATTGAGATAGTGTCAATGGCTGATATTTCTTCGCCGGAGGAGGCAAAGGAATACGCCGAAAAGCTTCAGCTTATCATGAGAAATGTAGGCGTTTCCGACTGCAAGATGCAGGAGGGCTCAATGAGATGCGATGTAAATGTTTCTATTCATCAGCCGGGTGAGCCTTGGGGTACAAGAACCGAGATTAAGAACATCAACTCTCTTTCAAACATCGTTAGAGCAATGGAGCTTGAGATGGAAAGGCAGGAGGATATTCTTGATGCAGGCGACAGGGTTATTCAGTCAACAATGAGATACGATGCAAACAGCGACACGGTTTATGTTCTTCGTTCAAAGGAAAATGCAGACGATTATCGTTATTTTCCGGAGCCTGATATTCTTCGCTTTTACATTTCACCTGAAATGGTTGAGGAAATCAGAGAGTCGCTGCCGGAGCTTCCGGATGCAAAGCTCAAGCGCTATATCGAAATGGGCTTGCCTGAAAACAATGCAAGGCTCATTTACAAATATAAGAATGTAACAAAATTCTTTGATGATGCTGTGAGTGAGGGCGCAAGCGCCGGAAATACTCTTAACCTTATCATCGGCACAATTTATGCAGTGCTTCAAACAGAAGAGGATAAAGAGAATTTTGAAATCAAAACGACAGCTTCACAGCTTGCGGCACTTGTTAAGCTCATTGATGAAAAGAAGATTAGGGCAAACAAGGCTAAGGAGGTTCTTGCTCAAATGCTTGAAAGCGGTAATGATGTTACCGCATATATCAACGAGGATGACCTTGCAGGTCTTTCGGACGATGATTTGAGAGCTCTTTGTCAGGGCGCTATTGATGCAAATCCAAAGGCTGTTCAGGATATTAAGGACGGCAAGGATAAGGCAATCAATGTAATGTTCGGCTATGTTATGAAAAATTCAAGGGGCAAGGCTGATGTTAAAAAGGCAGAGGCATTTATCCGTGAGTTAATTAAATAACAAAAAACGGCTATCCTATTTAAAAGATAGCCGTTTTTTGTTATTTAAGCTCTTCAATAAGCACCTCGGTCACGCGCTTTGCAGCCTGTCCGTCATCAAGGTAATTGAACTTGTCGTTAAATCTTTTGTATTTTTCATCATAGCTTCTGTCGGTTTGCGCATTTTTAATTGCTTCAACAAGCTCATCCTCTGTCTGTACAATCGGACCGGGGAGCTCGTCAAGGTCAATATAAAAGCCTCTGATTTCAGAGCCGTAGGCATCAAGGTCGTACATGTAGAAGATTTCCGGTCTCTTTAGATTACCGTAGTCAAAGAATACGGAGGAGTAGTCCGTAACAAGCAAATCGGAAATGACATACAGATGATTTATGTCGTTAACCTTTGAAACATCATAAACAAATCCCTTGTACCTGTCAAAATCAAATGAGTTTGCAACAAGGTAATGCGCCCTGAAAAGAATTATATATTCCTCACCGAGCTTTTCTCTAAGCTTGCTGAAATCAACCTCGGTCTTGTATGTGTAGCCGATTCCTGCCTGATGCTGATTGTCACGCCATGTCGGCGCATACAAAATATATTTTTTGTCGGTCGGGAGATTTAATCTTTTAACAATGTCCTCAACATCCTGCTCGGTGTAGTTTGTCAAAAAGTCGTTTCTCGGGTAGCCGAGCTCAAGCACGGTGTCTGTTTTATTTGTTTCCTCAAGATTCCATGCAGATATAAATTTTTCCGCTGCAAAGTGAGACGGTGCAAGAATGTATTTGAATTTTTCAGCGTCAATTCTATACTTATCTCTAATCTCGGATTTTGAATTCATTGCATTGTCGGAAATGTTGATGTCGTAGCCGAGCCTTTTAAGAGGGGTGCCGTGCCAAAGCTGAATATAAACCTGATCATCGCGAGGATATATGTGGTCGGAAACTCTGTAATTATATATCCAATATTTAGCGGTAGCGCATGCGATTTCGTAGTCCCTTGTATTAACTGTTACCATATATGTGTTTGGATTGTCAAGAACAAAGGTGAAGCACTTTGGATCACGAAACGCCCATATAAATGTATAGTCCTCAAACCGTTCATCGCCGAGCATGTATTCATATATAGCCTTTGGGCTGTCGCCGTAGCTTCTACCGTCGAATGTGCAAAACAGGATAACCCTGCTGTTTGTTTTTATTGAGCTTTTGATTTCCTCATAGTTCTTTTTTCTGCTTTCGAGAATGACCTTTCTTGACTCCATTCTAAAGGAGTCCTGCTTTTTTGCAATCTTGATTGCAATTTTTTTAATTTTTTCCATTGCATCCTTGCGAAAGTTCTTCTTTTTTGGAGCGTACAGAGTTTCTATATTACTTTTATCAAGCCACAAGGCACATTCACCTCCGATTTACATTCTCAATGCGTAATCCTATTATAAGGCAAAACAGCCATATCGTCAACAGATTTATATTTTGCAGTTGTTATTTTATTATCACAAAAACTCAAAAATTTATCAATAATGTTTCACACAAATTTGTAACCACGCTTTACTCAATATTTTAGCGGAAAATAGCACCTTTTTCTGTGAAACAGGGAAAAAGCGAAAAACTACATATACGCATAAATTCCTGCAAACAAATAAAAAAATACAATATATTGTGTTTTTTTATGAAAAACCTATTGACACGCCTGCTCTTATTTGCTATTATAAAGAAGCTTCACACGAAGGGAGCACTGTAATATTGTATTTTGTTATGAAACAATGTAAGTATAAGAGGATGTATAGGGGTATTAAGAATGAAAATTATTAAAAGAAACGGCGCAGAGGTTGATTTCGACCTAAACAAAATTATAAAAGCAGTGTCAAAGGCAAACGCTGCCTGCAAAAAGGAGGAGCTCACACAGGCACAGATTATTGAAATTGCCGAATATGTTGAGTTCAAAATGTCAAAGGCAAGCCGTGCTCTTTCCGTTGAGGAAATTCAGGATATTGTAGAAAATCAAATTATGGCACAGGGTGCGTTTGAGGTTGCCCGTCTTTATGTTAAGTATCGTTACAACCGTTCTCTTATCAGAAAGGCAAATACAACCGATAACCAAATCTTATCACTTATCGAGTGTAACAACGAAGAGGTTAAGCAGGAGAATTCAAATAAAAACCCAACCGTAAATTCTGTTCAGCGTGACTATATGGCAGGTGAGGTTTCAAAGGACATCACAAAGAGAATTCTTCTCCCGCAGGATATTGTCGATGCTCACGAGCAGGGTATTATCCATTTCCACGATGCAGACTATTTTGCTCAGCACATGCACAACTGCGACCTTGTAAACCTTGAAGATATGCTTCAAAACGGCACGGTTATTTCGGAAACCATGATTGAAAAGCCACACAGCTTCTCAACTGCATGTAATATTGCCACACAGATTATTGCACAGGTTGCTTCAAGCCAGTACGGCGGTCAGTCAATCTCTCTTGCTCATCTTGCTCCGTTTGTTCAAATCAGCAGAGATAAGATTCGCAAGGGTGTAATTGAAGAGGCAAAGGAATTTGACATTCCTATGAGCGAGGACCAGATTGCAAATCTCACTGAAAAGCGCCTTAGAGAAGAGGTTGCAAGAGGTGTGCAGACAATACAGTATCAGGTTGTAACATTGCTTACAACAAACGGTCAGGCTCCGTTTGTTACTGTATTCATGTATCTTAACGAGGCTAAAAACGAGCAGGAAAAGAAGGACCTTGCTCTTATCATCGAGGAAACTCTCAAGCAAAGAATCAGAGGCGTTAAGAATGAAAGCGGAGTATGGATTACTCCTGCATTCCCGAAGCTTATCTATGTTCTTGAAGAGGATAATATTGCAGAGGATGCACCGTACTACTATCTCACTGAGATTGCAGCAAAATGTACTGCAAAGAGAATGGTGCCTGACTACATCAGCGAAAAGGTTATGATGGAGCTTAAGGGTGATGTTTACACTTGCATGGGCTGCCGCTCATTCCTTACACCTGACAGATTTACTGCAAACGGCATAGGTAATGTTGCCAATGCAGGCAATTACGAGGAGGGCAAGCGCAAGTATTACGGCAGATTCAATCAGGGTGTTGTAACAATCAACCTTGTTGACATTGCATGCTCATCAGGCGGCGACATGACAAAGTTCTGGAAGATATTTGATGAGCGTCTTGAGCTTTGCCACAGAGCATTACAGTGCCGTCACAACAGACTTAAGGGTACTGTAAGTGATGCTGCACCTATTCTTTGGCAGCATGGTGCTCTTGCAAGACTTAAGAAGGGCGAAACAATCGACAAGCTTCTCTTTAACGGCTACTCAACAATCAGCCTTGGATATGCAGGTCTTTACGAATGTACAAAGTACATGACAGGCAAGTCACATACAGACAAGGACGGCAAGCCGTTTGCACTTAAGGTAATGCAGCACATGAATGATGCCTGCGCAAAGTGGAAGGCAGACGAAAACATCGATTACAGCCTTTACGGAACACCGCTTGAGTCAACAACATATAAATTTGCAAAGTGCCTGCAAAAGCGCTTTGGCAAGATTGACGGCGTAACAGATAAGAATTATATCACAAACTCTTATCATGTTCATGTAACAGAGGAAATTGATGCCTTCACAAAGCTTAAGTTCGAGTCGGAATTTCAGGCTCTTTCACCCGGCGGTGCAATTTCTTATGTTGAAGTACCGAATATGCAGAATAATATCCCTGCAGTTATTCAGGTAATGCGCTATATCTACGACAATATCATGTATGCAGAGCTTAACACAAAGTCGGATTTCTGTCAGTGCTGCGAATATGACGGCGAAATTGAAATTACGGAAAACGAAGACGGTAAGCTTGTATGGAGATGTCCTAAGTGCGGTAACACCAATCAGGACAAGATGAATGTTGCAAGAAGAACATGCGGTTACATCGGTACTCAGTATTGGAATCAGGGCAGAACACAGGAAATCAAAGAGAGAGTACTCCACTTATAATGACTAATAGGCTGTCTTCGGACAGCCTATTTCACATTTTAAATAAAGAGGTTAAATTATGAATTACGGTGAAATTAAATTAAATGACATTGCAAACGGCGAGGGAGTAAGAACATCGCTTTTTGTGTCGGGATGCAGACATCATTGTAAAAATTGCTTTAATCAGCAAACATGGGATTTTGGCTTCGGTGAGGCATTTACCGAAAACACAATGAAGGAGATTTTTGACTCTGTCGAGCCTGCTTGGATTAACGGCTTATCACTTCTCGGCGGTGAGCCGTTTGAGCCTGAAAATCAAAAGGTGCTTCTTCCTTTTTTGATTATGTTCAAGGAGCGCTTCCCCAAAAAGACGATTTGGTGCTATTCCGGCTTCACCTATGAGGAAATAATCGGCAAGGTTGAAAGCCGTGCGCATACAAATATAAGTGAGGAGATGCTGTCACTGATTGATATTCTTGTTGACGGCAGATTTGTTGAGGAGAAAAAGGATATATCTCTTGTGTTCAGAGGCTCGTCGAATCAGCGTGTTATCGATGTTCAAAAAACACTTGAAGCCGGCGAAATAGTGCTTCATATAGAATAAATTAAATTAAATATTGTCCTGTCTCTTATACACATCTCCGAGCCCACGAGACAAGAGGCAATCT
>CAMGDK010000039.1 GCA_946042285.1 uncultured Clostridia bacterium
GTCTATATTATAGCCATCTATTTTTGTTAATAAAAGCCGATTGATTGACTTTTGTATGTGTTTAGGTTAATATATTGTTATAAATAATTTTAAAGGGGTAAAATTATGCAGAAATTTAGATGGGAAGATCCGTCAATTTTCAAAATCAATAAAGAGGACGGCCACGCAATAATGCTTCCGTTTGACAGCGAGGACGAGGCGTTGTCGGGCGAGGAGAGCAAATATAAGCAGTCTCTGTCGGGAATGTGGAAGTTTTACTGGCAAAGAGGACTTAAGAATCAGCCGGAAAAATTTGAACTTCTTTCATTTGATGATTCGCAGTGGGACGAAATTAAGGTTCCGTCAGTTTGGCAGACAGAGGGCTATTCCGTGCCGTATTACTATGCAAGTACATTTCCGAAGGCTTTTTCAAGAAGTAAGTCAAGGATTCCTTCAATTGACCATAATATGCAGGAAATCGGATTTTACAGAAAGAGCTTTGTTCTTGATGAAGCATTTGAGGGCAGAGAGATTTTCCTTCATTTCGGTGCAGTAAAGTCAGCGCTTGAGCTTTATGTCAACGGTGAGTTTGTCGGCTATTCACAAGGCTCGATGGTGCCGCATGAGTTTAATGTAACAAAGCTTCTCAAAAAGGGCGAAAACACAATTGCCTGCAAGGTTTACAGGTATTGTGACGGCTCATATCTTGAGGATCAGGATATGTGGTGGCTTTGCGGTATTTATCGTGAGGTTTATCTTTTTGCCGAAAGCAAGCTTTGCCTGAGGGATTTTTACATCAAAACAGACTTTGATGTTGATTATAAGGATTCAGAGCTTTCACTTGATATGTATCTTGAGAATTATGCTCATAAAAAGGGTAAGGCTACCGTTAGCGCAAAGCTTATTACCGACAACGGAAGAGAAATTGAAATCGGCGAGGAGCTGAGGACTCTTTCGGGCGGCAGGGAAAAAATCACATTTAACAAAACGATTAAAGCACCAAAGAAATGGTCGGCGGAGGCACCGAATCTTTATACTCTTGTTATGACTGTTAAAAACGGTGATGAAATTGCCGTAGTTAAGACATATAAGGTCGGCTTCAAAAAGGTTGAAATCAAGGGAGAAAAGATTTACTTTAACGGTATGCCTCTTATGGTTAAGGGCGTAAACCGTCACGATTTTGATATGGATTGCGGCTGGGCAGTGCCGAGAGAGCGCTATACTCAGGACCTCGACATTATGAAGCAGAATAATATCAATTCAATTCGTACATCCCATTATCCCGACGATCCGTATTTCTATGATATGTGTAACAAGTACGGCTTCTATGTAATGGATGAGTGCGACCTTGAAACACACGGTGTAAGAAGAAAGGGAGTACCGGGCTCAAATCCTATGTGGACTGCTGCCGTTGTAGATAGAATGGAGCGAATGGTGCTTAGAGACAGGAATAATCCTTGTATATTCATGTGGTCACTCGGCAACGAGGCGGGCGACGGCGACAACTTTATGGAGATGAAGAAAGCCGCACTTGCCCTTGATGATACAAGGCAGTTTCATTACGAGGGTGACTTTGACTTGACAAAGAGTGATGTCATTTCCCGTATGTATCCTACTGCAGATATTATGGAAAAGCTTGGAAACAAGCAGCCTATCACTATTTCACTTTATGACAATATAGCAAATCAGCTTGCTGCCGATAGCAAGCCAATCAGCGCAGATAAGTACGAGGGTAAGCCGATTCTTTTGTGTGAGTATGCTCACAGCATGGAAAATTCCCTCGGTAATTTCCAAGAGTATATTGATGACTTTGAAAAGTACGACAATATGTGCGGTGGATTTATTTGGGATTTCGTTGACCAAACCCTGCATGTAAAGGATGAAAACGGTAACGACAATTATCTCTATGGCACAGACTTTGAAGGTCAGGAGCCGCATAGGATTATTGATATTCCAAACACAACCGCAATGACAGGCAGTAATGTTTATTTCTGTGCAAACGGTATTATCGGTGCCGACAGAGTGCCTCACCCTCAAATTTGGGAGGTTAAGAAGGGCTATCAAAATATCGTTACAGAGGAATTTGATATAAAAGCAGGTAAGTTTAGGGTTAAAAATAAATTCCTCTTTACCGATCTCAGTGCCTATAAGTGTAAGTGGGAAATCAAGGCAGAGGGCGAGCTTATCGAAAACGGTGAGCTTGATAGGATTGAATGTCAACCGTTGAGCGAAACATTTATTACAATCCCATACAGCATTGATAAAATTCCTGCCGACAGGGAGACTGTTCTTACAATTTCATTCTGTACTAAAAAGAAAACATTAGGACTTAAGAGCAATTTTGAAATTGCATGGAATCAGTTTATACTTAACGAAATGCCGCAGCCTGACGAAAAGACATGCGACAGCGATCTTGAATTTTCGGTTAAGGGCTCAAGAGTTGACATTAAAAACGATAAAATTTCTGTTGTAATTGACAACGGCAGAGTTACAAGCTATTGCGTTGCAGGCAGGGAGCTTCTTGTAGCACCGCTTATGCCAAACTATTTCAGAGCGCTTACCGATAATGATATTGATTTTCTTAACTTTACTCCTCAGTGGGCAAAGTTCCATCCGTTCTATGCTTGGCAGAGGGCTACCAAGAGTACAAAGGCGGTTAAGACAGAGGTTATTGAAACAAATAATACTGTTGAGGTTCATGTTGCATTGTCAACAAGCGGACTCAAAAACTCTGTTGCAACATATAGAGTGTATCCTGACGGCAGACTTTATGTTTTCCATTCGGCAGTTGCGGCAAGGAATATGCTTCGCTTTGGCTATCAGCTTGCTCTTGATAAGTCAATGGAGAATGTCGAGTGGTACGGCAGAGGTCCTCATCCAACTTATATTGACAGAAAGCTCGGCGCAAAGATTGATACATACAAGTCAACCGTAACAGACCTCGAGTATCGCTACATGCGTCCGCAGGAGTCATCAAACAGATGTGATGTAAGGTACTTTACCATTAAAGATAAGACAGGTTTTGGTATTAGAGTGGACTCCTTCTACGATAAGCCAATCAACTTCTCTGCTTATCATTACACAACTGACGGTCTTGAAAGGGCTACTCATGTAAACAATATTCCTTATGAGGATATTACAACCGTTAATATCGACCACAGACAGCTGGGCGTTGGCGGTGACCTTCCGGGCCAGGCATTCGTAAGAGAGCCATATACAATGCCTAAGGGAAGCAAATACGATTATTCATTTGTGATTACTCCTATTTGTAAAGACTGATGAAAAGAGTCTTTGCATTTGCAGGCTTTTCATCAGCGTTAGCTCTGCTTTTATTAAATATAGTTGAATTTGAATATGCTGTGATTGTAACAGCCGCGGCGTTAATTCTTCTTGTGTTATCGCTTGTGATAAAGAGCTTAAGACAGGGTAAGGCTGCACCGATTGCTTTTGGTGCAGCTTTATTTTCCTGTCTTGTTTTTATGCTCACTTACAGCAGCTCTGTTGAGCCGCAATTTAAGCTTTCGGATAATAATTGTGAGGCAATCGTTGAATTTGAAATAGTCGATATACCGATTGAATGTGATTACGGTTGGCGCTATACAATAAAAACAAGGAAAATATGTGCACCCGATTCTCCTCAAAGCATTAAGATGCATCTTTATACAAGGGAGGCATTAAATGCGGATTATTATGATACCGTCTATGCAAAACTGCGCTTTCAATCGTCTGCCGATAATGCAATAAGCTCTTACGGCAAATTCGGTGAGAATGTGTTTTTGAATTCGTTTTTGAGCTATAATCTTGAGGAAACAGTTGTCGTTAAAAATGACTCAAAGCCGATTGGATATTATATTATCACAGCAAGGGAGTGGATATTTGACAGGCTTGATGATTGCCTTGATGAGTATTCCGGCTTGCCGCGAGCATTGCTTACGGGAGACTCGGGCAAATTACCGACAGATGTTCTTGCCGATTTCAAAATATGCGGTGTGTCGCACATCATTGTAGTATCGGGATTACATGTTATGATATTAAGCTGTGCACTGTTGTTTTTATTAAAGCTACTTAGGTTGGGCAAGATTGCATATTGCGTTATTTCTGTTCCGATGATTTTATTCTATATGGGAATAGCAGGCTTTTCAAAATCCGTAACAAGAGCCGGCATAATGCTTATTGTTATGCTCCTTTCACAAATGCTGAATCGAAAGGCGGATTCGCTTAATTCTCTCGGATTTTCCGTCTTCATAATATGCTTAAATCCGTTTGCGGTCTGTGATGCAGGTGCAGTATTGACTGTTAGCGCCGTGCTTGGACTTGTTGTTTTAAATCCGTTTATAAGGAGATGTGTCGCAAATCGTATTAAAACGAAGAACAAAGCAGCAAATTATGTGATTAACAGTATTTGCGTTACTGCATCGGTATTTGTTTCCACGCTTCCTGCTGTTCAAATTCTTTTCGGCTCAGTCAGCGCGTTGGCTTTTTTAACGAATATTGTGTTTGTTTTATTTGCCGATGTCCTGATTATTTTATCCGTTTTATGTGTAGCCTTAGGAAGCCTTGCAGGTGTCGGAGCTGCCGTCTGTGCCCTGACTGTTCTTGTCAGCAGACTGATGATTGGTATTGCAGGATTTTTTGCCGATACCTTCTCATTTCTATACCTTGATATTTCAAATGAAATATTTGCAATATCAATTGCCGCAGTAATTGCTTTTGTCGGATTCAGCTTGATTTTTAAAGGTCGCGTAAGGCTTAAACACGGTATTATGATTTTTGCGCTTCTTATGTCATTTTCTTTAGCGGCATCAATATATGTTCAAGGCACAACTGCTTATGTGGCAGTATCTCCTCAAGGCTGTGTTGTTGCTTACAACAGGGATTGCGCCGTTGTGATTGATATTGATGCACCTGTCGATTATTGCTTTGCAAAGCAATATTTAAACAGTAGAAAATATGACGCGGTTTTGTTTGTTGACTGTGAATATGACAGGAAAAGACTAACCGAATCGGTAAAGTGTGACTATATCTTTGCCAAGAAAAAGGATTTTACTGTTGATTTATGCGACGATATTAGTGTAAAATATGATAGCGGCACAGTTTATATCAAATTGTATGACAGTCGTGCCGTTGTTACAGATGATTTTATTACCGTCAATAATTACCGTACCGCAAAGGGTAGGGGTAAGCTGTATAATACCGATGAGGTATATTTGTTTAGCTTTAAGGACGGCTGTGATTTTCAGCTTGTGACTGAGAGCTGACATACTTATATTTTTGAAAGGGCGCATATCAAAATGGCAAAGCTTGATGAACTTCAGTTAAAACAGAATATTAAATCAAATGATATTTCAAACGCGTATCTGTTTTACGGTGAGGAAGGCTATCTAAAGCAGTTTTATGTAAACAAGCTAAAGCAAAAGCTCGTTGATCCTGCATTCGAGTCGTTTAATCTTCATTTATTTGAGGGCAACGATACTACCATTGATGATATTCTTAAGGACGCTCAAATGCTCCCTATGATGAGCGAGTACAGCCTTGTAATTGTCAGGGATTTTCCAAATGACAGGCTTCAGTACGATGTCAAGGCTCTTGTTGAGTATTTCAAAGAAATCAATGATTTGTGTGTTCTTGTTTTTTGGTATGATGCTGTTGAGCCTAACGAAAAATCGGAAAGCTTTAAAAAGCTTATTAAGGCATTCGATGAAGCGGGAGCAGTTGTGCAGATGAAGAAGAGGAGTGAGTCAGATGTTGCAAAGCTTCTTGTTTCCGCTGCACAAAAAAGAGGTGCAACGCTTGACTCGTCAAATGCAAGGTATCTTATTTCCGTTGCCGGTAATGACATTAAAACTCTTTTGAACGAGATTGATAAGCTTTCGTATTTTGTAGGCGGTGGGGAAATAACAAAGGCTATTATCGATGATATGGCTGTTAAGTGCCTACAGGCAAAGATTTACGACCTGTCAAAGCATGTTGTGGCAGGAAATACAGATAGTGCCTACGGTGTCCTCGACACTCTGTTTGCGGCAAAGGAGGATCCTTTAATTATCCTTTCAACCATCATCGGCGTTTATGTTGATATGTACAGAGTCAAGTGTGCAAAATCAGCAGGCGGCAATTATAACGATGTAGGCAAATATTTTAACTATAAGGGCAGGGAATTTGCCCTAAGGAATGCTTCAAGGGATTGTGCCGAGCTGACAGAAAAACAGCTTCGCTCATCACTTGATGTTATATCGCAGGCTGATATAAAGATGAAAAGCACGGCAGTCGATAAAAAGCTTTTGCTTGAGGAGCTTATTATAAAGCTTGTGCTTATTGCAAGGGAGCGTTACAATGCTTAAGATTAACGAAGCCGTTATAGTTGAGGGCAGATATGACAAGCTTAAGCTTTCTAATTTGATTGACGCACTCATTATCGAAACAAACGGCTTTCAAATATTCAAGGATAAGGAAAAAATCAAATTCATTCGCAGGCTTGCTAATGAACGGGGAATTATAATTATCACCGACTCGGACAACAGCGGCAGGCAGATAAGAAATTATGTGAGCGCCGGCATACCGAGTAATAGAATTAAGCACATTTATATTCCCGATGTTTACGGCAAGGAAAAGCGAAAGAATGCTCCGTCAAAGGAGGGTAAGTTAGGCGTTGAGGGCATTGACGACAGGGTGCTTGTTGACTTGTTTGAAAAGGCAGGCATCAGGCATGAATTATCAACTAACACAAATCCGATAACAAATTATGATTTGTTTGAGGTGGGGTTGTCCGGCAAGGACGGAGCAAAGGCAAAAAAGCTTAAGCTGCTTAAAAAGCTTGATTTGCCGAGCAATCTGTCTGTCAATTCTATTTTGTCTTACCTTAATTTCACTATGACAAGAGAAGAGTTTTATAAAATGATGGAAGAAATATAAAAATCAGGCTCGATTGTATCAGCGATACTCTCGAGCCTTTTGTTATAGGTATGCAACAGGGTGGATTGTGTGATCGTCATAAGGATTAAAATGCGAAAGCTTTGTGTCAATGAGCGCAACACCTCTTTGAATACAGTAGTTACCATATCTGTCCTTGAGCGCGTCAACGGCAGTGTCAAGCCTTTCAAGCTTTTCTCTTTTCTCAACTGTTTTAAGCAAATCAAATTGAGGAATGTAGTCTGCATCAAAGTCGGTAACGCTTATTCCAAGGCTTCGTATCGGTCTGTCCCAGCTGTAATTAGCCTTAAATAAATCCATGGCATTTTTGATTATCTCAAGGCTTACATTTGTAGGCGCAGACATTTTACACTGCCTGACTAAATTTGTGAGCTGATTATCCCGCACATAAATTAAAAGCGTGGTACCCTTAACCTTAAGCTTTCGCATTCGTCTTGCCACGCTTTCCGCAAGCACGGTAAAAACAATTTTAACATCCTCGTTGTTGAGCAAATCTCTGTTGAGCGTAGATGAGTTACCAACGCTTTTCACCTCGCTTGATAAATCCATGTGCCTTACAGGCGATGTGTCATATCCGTTTGCAAATCGCCACAGCATCTCTCCGTTTTTGCCGAAAATGCCTCTTAACAGCTTTAGGTCTGCATTTGCAAGGTCGCCGATTGTGTATATGCCGTAGTAGTTCAGCTTTCTTGTTGTCTTGCTTCCCACCATAAGCAAATCACTGCAGGGAAGGGGGAATACAATGTCCTTGTAATTAGCCTTGTTGATAACGGTTATTGCGTCAGGTTTTTTGTAATCAGAGCCGAGCTTTGCAAAAATCTTGTTGTAGCTGACTCCGATGCTAACGGTTATTCCAACCTCTTCCTTCACACGATTTCGTATTTCCTCGGCAATTTCTTCGCCGGATTTGTACCAATCTCCCGTAACATCAATCCAGCTTTCGTCAAGCCCAAACGGTTCTATTAAATCAGTGTAGTCCTCGAGTATGCTGCGTACCTTTTTGGAAAATTCCATGTAGGTGGAAAAGTGCGGCGGCACAATTATGAGGTCGGGGCATTTTTGCTTTGCCTTCCATATAGGCTCGCCGACGGTAAGGTTGTATTTCGACGCTATTTCATTTTTGGTAAGTATTATTCCATGTCTGTCCTCTGTGCTTCCGCCTACGGCAACAGGATGCCCGCGAAGCTCCGGATGAAGATAACATTCAACGCTTGCGTAAAATTTGTTGCAGTCAACATGCAGTATCTGCTTTTCCATTACATCACCTTATAGAACAAATATTCTATACATATAATAGAACAAATATTCGACAAAGTCAATAAGCAAATAACGGTGGTATAATTATGTACAAATAGGGACAGTCCATAGTTGTACATAAACGGACACAAGGATGATTATATTGACAAATTTTTGTTTTGGTGTTAGTATTGTGAAAACGAGGTAATTATTATGACTAATCTAATTGCAAAAGTGAATAGCTTTGCACAGCCACATCAGCCTAAGTATTATGCTTGGGTTTATTTAGGTTGTGTTCAAAGGTAGTAATTAGATTATTTTATATCATAAACTAAACTGCTGACGAACACTAAGGTTTGTCAGCAGTTATTTTTTTACCTATTATTAAAGGAGAAAAATTATGAAAATAGGAATAATTACAGATATACATAACAATCGAAAATGTTAATATTGAAACGAAAGAATTAAAATACAATTCTCAAACAGTAATCAATAAGATAAATGAATTAAATTATCCTGCATCCGATGAAATAAAGAAATTCTTTTATGGTATAAACTAAGGAGATAAAACGCAATGATTAAAGAATTAACTACTAACGATTTTGAAATTGTAGAAAGCATAATAGCAAAGCTACATAAGTTACATGTTGAGAATCGACCTGACTTTTATATTGAAAACGAACACCCCATTAACAAGAAAGAATACAAGTCGATGATAAATAATCAAGATAAAATCAATATTGCTTATTTAGTTGATTACAAAATCGCCGGTGTATGCCTTGCAACAATCAAGGACAGAATTGAAAAATCAATTTACATTGATGATATATTTGTGCTTGAAGAATTTAGACATCAAGGAATAGCCACAAAATTATATAAACAAGTTGAAAGCATTGCTAAGGATATAGGTGCGAAGCGAATTGATTTAACTGTATGGCAATTCAACACAACCGCCTTAAAATTCTACAAATCACTTGGAATGAGAGAACAAAGAATAGTATTAGAAAAGAGGTTATAACTATGTTATCAAATATAAATATAGATAATGGAAAAGTATTTGATTGGGGATTAACAAGTGCCGATTATGCAAAATACAGAGATATTTACCCAAAGGAATTATACCAAAGATTAGAGGAATTAGGTGTTGCTAATGACGCAACATCTTGGCTTGATTTAGGAACAGGTACAGGCATATTGCCGATGAATTTATATAAGGATTAGCAAAAGTAAAATCCGCACTCCATTGAGTGCGGATTTTAGCTTTGTCTGTTTTTTGATATTTTTTTAAATCTGTCAACAATCAATCGTGACACAATGCCAATCAATAGTCCGGTTATCAATCCGGCAACAAGTAAAACAGGAAGATAATAAGCAATTCTAATAGTATCCATAACAATCGCCGCAACGATTATTTGCCCTATATTGTGGCAAATGCCGCCAAGCATGCTGACACCGATAATGGAAAGCTTTGATTTCTTTGTGATATACATTACTGCAAAGCTCAGTATTCCTCCGCAAAGGCTGTAAGCAAGCGAATAGACGTTACCAAATGTCATTGAAGCAAGCAGTATTCGTATTATCGCAACAGAGAAAGCCTGCGCAGGACTCACAACATAAAGTGCAACAACTACAACAAGATTTGCAAGTCCGAGCTTAACTCCCGGTATGCCGAAATTAAAGGGGATAAGGCTTTCAAAATAGCTAAAGGTGAATGCCAATGCCACAAGCATACCGTAAAGAGCAATTTTTTTCACCTTATCGCCTTTCATAGTCCTTATCCTCTCGTTAGTTTTTGTTATGCGACTGCATCTATTTCGTCGTCTTGAGCTTTTTCGTTAACAACCGTAACAACAACCTTGTGCGGAAGGCAGATTATTGATTCGCCCGATCTGTTTATGGATTTGTGGTTAACGCAAATACCGTCAGGGCAGTCAGCCTCAATCATTTTAGCCTTGCCATCCTTAATAACAAGCTTGTTTGTGCCGTTGTCGGTTTTAATAGTTTTTTCAGTGTCCGTATCAAGAGGGAGCACATCAACAATTTTTGTATCAACCTCAATCTGTACATAGTCACCCGAATTGCTGTTAACACCGTAAAGAACAATAAGCAAAACAGCAACAACAACGGCAACTGCACCGATTACAATAAAATCAGCCTTTTTCATTATTCGGCAATAAGAAAGCTCAGGCAAAAGTCCTTTGCGTTGTTAACACCGTCAACAACTGCCTCTGAAGAGATGGTTGACTTTGCAATCATGTCGATAGGTGAGCCCTTGTCGGTTGAGCCTGCAGCTACAACAGGAAGGTATCTGCCTGTAAATTGGTCTGTAAATGTTGCCTGGCAAATTCTTACGCCAAGGTATTCCGTTTCCTTTTGAGAAAGGATTTCAACTCCGCAAACGAGAGTTCCGTCGGCAGAAATAACGGTGCTCATTTCGATTGGGCTTTCGGCATTGTAGCCGACAGTCGTACCTGTAACAACATAAGCAACAAGATTGCCTGCCTCGTCGTAAGCCTCTTCAACGGCTGTTACATTGTATTCGTTGCCTGACTGTGCAGAAATGTCAACAGGTGCTGTTTTTGCAATAGTAAATGAAACCTCAACCGGCTCGTTATACTTTTGGTTTGCAATGCCGTAAAGTGCCTTTGAGCCGAAGATTACAGCCGCACTGAGAATAATCATAACGATTAAAGAGATTATCCATCTTGTTGATTTTGGGTTAAAATGTGCTTTTTCGTGAGTCATTTTATATTCTCCTTGAATAATTTATTTGTCAATATAGCTCTCAAATCCCGAGCTGAATGTTTTGTTGTAGCTCTTGTCAATCCAAAGCGCTTCTACACCGTCCATGCCCTCAACAAGCCTTTTGCCTTCGTCAAGAGGCATATTGAATAAGGTCGTAGATAAAGCATCGCCAAGCGCAGAATTGTCACAAATTACCGATACGCCGGAAAAATATTCGGCAGGCATAAGAGTGTCGGGATTGATAATGTGGCAGTATTTTTTGCCGTCTACCATATAGTATCGTTGATAGTCGCCGCTGACAACTACCGACAATTCGGTAATCCTAACACTGCAAACATAGTCATCAACGCTTTTGTCCGGATTTTCAATTCCTATATTCCAAAGAGTTTTGCCGTCATCGCTTTTGTAGCCGTAGGTGAATATGTTACCGCCGATGCTTAATGCGGCACTGCCCCAAAGCCCCTTCGACCATTCACCGACCTGCTCAACCGCATATCCCTTTGCAATCGCACCGACATCAAGCTTCATTTCAGAATCCTTAAAGAATACTGTATTGTTTTCCGTGTCGATTACAAGGTCATCAATGTTCGTGTGCTTAGCTGCCTCCTTAAGCTCGTCCATAGGCGGAAGCTGAGCTTCATCGGGGTTGTCTGTTGCGACAGTCCTGTATTTGTGCCAAATTGAAAGAACTGCACCGAAGCAAATATTGGTTTTGCCGCCGCTTAAATTGTAAACCTCTTTACCGTATTCAAGCAAATCAATAATTCTGCTGTCAACCTTAATCGGCTCTTTTGCAGCCTGCTTGTTTACCTGATAAAGATTTGTGATACCGTCATAGCTGTCATAAATGCTGTATAGGTGGTCATACTCTTCAAGCATGTCATGAAATTTCTTTAGGTTTTCGTCAAAGCTTTCCTTGCTCGAGTCATAGGCAATCACTGTTGATGCCGTGTCAAACAAGTCAAGAAAGCTGCTCGAAAACTTTTCCGTGCTGCTCCTTTGTGCACTGCATGAGCAGGTAAGCACAGTAAGAATTAAGCACAGAAAAATGCAAATGATTTTTTTCATAAAACATATTATAACAGAAATAAGCATTTCTTGCAACAACAATGTGTAAATACTTTTACACAAATATTGCCTATATAATATAC
>CAMGDK010000040.1 GCA_946042285.1 uncultured Clostridia bacterium
TGCTACTCTTCAATAAATATAGGATTTGTGAATGCCCAAATAAAATCAGGTACGGTGCCGTCACCCTTAATAAATCTGCTTTCAACTGCTGTATATACTCGCTTGATTACGGACTTAAGAGTGTATGTAACCTCGGCTCTGACAAAGCCTACCTCCTCAACATCAACAGTCGTCATAAAGCTTTCACTGTTCTTGACTGCTTTACTTGAGTAAATCACCTTGTCGTTGTTGTAAACGGTAACGGTCTGTCCCTTTTTAAGCTTAGTGACCTTAAGCTCAAGCTTTTGCATGTCGGCAAGCTTAACAGTGTCGCCGACCTGTGCATCACCCATGTTCATATAAATCATCGTACTGTTTGGAGAATTTGTAACAACGCTCCTACCCTCGCGCATAGCTTCAAGAATGTCGCTTGGGGTGTTGCTTTTAGCCAAAACATGAGTAGTCGGCATAGCAAGAAGCGGCACGCCGTATTTGTCGCTGTGATAATCCGAGCCGCCGACTGCGCCGATACGCCTGCCCTTTAGCAGCTGCTTAACCCACCAGTCGCGGTTTTTCATGTTGTCGCTGTGCTGAATTGTGTTCCACACCTCAACACAGTCGAACGGATAATACTCTAAATCAAGCTTATATCCGCAGTTTGAGCAAAACGGATGATTGACGGAAATTGTTGCACCTGCTGCTTTGCACTGCGTTAAAATGTTGAAATAGTCGTCGTCCGTATCAAGCGTGTAGGGTGGCTTGGCAGGAACTCCTGCACCCCATACATTCACATGACCGTTTGCACCTGTAACCTCTTGTCCCTGAATTACGAGAATGTCACCGTCGTAATAGCTTTCATCAACAGAATTGAAATTATGGTCTGTGATAATCATAAAATCAAGTCCCTTTTCCTTGCATGCGTCAACAAGCTGACCTTTAGTCAAAACACCGTCGCTGTTGACTGTATGCAGGTGGGTGTCGCCCTTAAACCACTGTCTTTCCATACTATTCTCCCGTAAATAATAACTACCGATAAATGATTGTTGAAATGCTCATCGGCCCAAGCTCAATTTTTTTAGCGTCAACTGCTTTTTCGGCAAGCTGAACGCTTTGATTTGATGTGATAACCAATGCATTGTCTGATTTAACATCTGCTTCAATTACTCGTTTTGCCTTGCTGTAATTGACTGCAACTACTGCCTTTTTTCCGTCCTCAAGCTCAAAAGCGAAAAGCGACAGTCCTCTGTTTGTCCTAAATCCAATATCAAGACTTTTACTGCCTGACGGAATATATTTTGAAAAATGTGCCATGGCATAATATCTCATTGCAACATGGTAGCTCGAGAAATCGTCGTTTGCAACAAGGAGACCGTCGCTAAAGCACCTGCCGTCCTCGCTCAAGGTGCCAATCTGATTAACGCAAACCCACGCCGTCCAGCTGTCTGCACCTGTATAGATTAAATCCTCGCCGATAATCCTTGCCATTATCAAGGCTGACTCGATAGATTTTGTATCGTGCTTACACGGAAGCTCGCACCACTCGCTCATATCAAATCGAGGTGTTTTAATATTCCTTTTTGCCCATTTGCCGAATGACAATTTGTTTTCGGGGTTATTGTCGCAATGATATGAATGATAAGCAAACACATCAAGATATTTCATGATAAGCGGCTCTGAGGCGAGAAGAGTGTAATACCTTTTTGTAAGCTCGGATATTTCACCGCTTTCGGGGCCGTAAAGAAGAAGCGACGATTTTCTGCGCTCAAGCTCCTTTGCGACGGCAAGGAAGCAGTCCTTAACCTCCTCCGGCTCGTAGTGACAGCCCTCCTGCCAAACAAAATCTCCTCCCCATTTCCACTGAGGCTCATTGATAGGGCTGATATATTTTACAGGGTAGCCCTGCTCAACAAAATGCTCTGCTATATCAACAATATATTTTGCAAAAGCGTCATACTTACTGTGGTCGAGATTTGAAAAATGCTCTGTAAATCCGCCGCTCGCCTGACCTGAATATGTATGAGTGTAATGCGGTGAATTTACAAAAAATATCAGTGTGTCAACATTACCCGTTGCAAGCGCCTTATCCATTACCTTGACGGCATTCGCATCCGCACTCCAATCGTATCTGCCGTCAGGCTTCATAAAGGAGTCAACAACCCGCCACGGATTGCCGACACGACAGCTGTCCTTGTCGTAACCGCCTCCGACATTGTAGCGGTAGATATTCATTTTTAAGCCGTTGTCGCCGTAAAGAAGATTGACAACATCGCTTGCCGTTTTATCATCGCTGATATTAGGGCTCCACCAGCATGCAGAGCCGCCAAATCCCTTAATCGTTTTGATTTTCTTTGCATTTTTTAAATTGATTTTCATAACAGTAACCTATCCGTTTATTAAAGTATTCAGCTTTTCGCCATCCTTTGAAAAATGACGCTGGCTTACAAGAATAACAAGCTCGTCACCCTCCTTAAGCACCGTATCGCCCTTAGGTGTAACCGACACTCCGTCACGCTCTACGCTGACAACAAGGCAATGCTTGCCCCAATCGACATCCATAATTCTCTTTTTCTTGAGCGGACTGCCAACCGGAATAACAAATGTTTGAAGCACCTTTTCGTCCGTGTCCTTAAAGTCACTCTTATGCTTTGATGAACCGACAAGCCTTTCAAGCAAGGTTTCGTAAATAGGATTAACACCGATAAGATTTGCAACTGCATAGCTGATAAGGCTTACCGTTGCAAGCGGTAAAATGTTGTTCATATTTCCCGTAAGCTCATACACAAGCACAATGCCTGTGATGGGACTTCTTACGATTGATGCAAAGAAGCCTGCCATGCCGAGAACAACAAACTCCTCGTAAAACTCGTTGCCCAAATCAAACAGTCCAATCGACACCGAGCCGAAGATTGCGCCGAGGTACGCACCAAGGATGCACAGCGGATAAAGTGTGCCGCCCGGTGCTGCGCTTGCAAAGCTGAACGCACCGAAAATGAATTTGCCCAAAAGCAGTATTATCATGTATGAAAGCTGAGGATGCTCCTTTAGCAAAAGCTCTGCCATTGAATGACCGCCGCAGAGAATTTGCGGGAACACAAGGCCTACCGCACCGCTGATGATAAACACGACCGGAAGCTTGATGTACTGCGGAATTTTGCTTATTTTTTTGTATAAATCCTGACACTTAACCATAATCAAATTGTAGCCTGCACCGCTCAAGCCGAGTGCTACACCGATTATCAAAAGAAGCCAATAATATCTTAACGGAAAATTAACCGTGTTGTAGTTAAAGGTTGTGCTTTGACCGAAGAAAATCTTTGATGTGAAATCTGCCGTGATTGCGGCAACAATACCCATACAAAGTATGCTTTTGTCAAAGGAATGATGAATTTCCTCAAGCACAAACATTGTGCCGGCAAGAGGGGCGTTGAACGCCGCCGCCATTCCTGCGCCGCCACCGCAGCTAATCATGCGAAGCTCGGTTGTTTTGTCTGCCCTTGTAATTCGTGCAACGCCCTTGCCTGCCATGCCGCCAAGCTGAACGCTCGGTCCCTCCCTGCCAAGAGAAAGACCTGCAAAAACGGAAATTGTACCTCCGACAAATTTGCCGAGAATTACTCTCCACCAGCTTGGATTGAAATGACCTTTAATCTCACCGTTAATCTGCGGTATGCCCGAGCCTGCCACCATCGGCTCGCGCTTAATTATATGTGCAACCAAAAAGCCGAGGGCGCCGAGAATTAAAAACCACACTGCCACTCGCATTGGATTGCCCTTTACAAAAGCTATTACCCTCATGAGCGAGGACTCTGCAAACGAGAGCATATATCTGTAAAGCACTGCGGTAATTCCTGCTGCCAAGCCTACCTCAACACCTCTTACGATTAGATAAAAGCTTTCCTTTCTGCGAAATTCAATTTTTCTGTATGTTGATTTTTCTTTTTCCTTCATTGTTACTTTGCCTGTTGCATTATGCCCTTTGCATTATTACTCATGATTTCAAGCACTCTTTTAAAGCACTCCATATCCTGATTGTCTATGCCCTGTGCAAGCGAGCTTAGGTATGAATCAAGCTCCTTACAGCACACATCGTTAATCATTTTTGCGCCCTGCGTTGCAGTCACTCTTTTAAGCCTTGCGTCGTTGTTGACGAGGCTTCTCTCTACAAGTCCCTGCTTCTCAAGCTCCTTGAGAATATTTGATACTGTTGAGCGATTAAGAGAAAACTGCCTTTCAATATCACGCTGATAAATGTCCCTGTCGTCATTGTCGCACAAATACGCAATAATATATCCGTATGACGATGAAAACTGCTGAGGATATATTGCCTTGTGAATGTTGTGAGCAGTATTGATTATACTGCTTGAAACAGAAATAATATCCGACCTTAAATTTGTTATATCGTCCATAGACTGCTCCTCTGCTACCTTAAGCTATCATACATGTCCCTGATGTTTTCACTTGTGAGAGTGATTGGATTTCTTGTCATAAGCATTGACATGCTCTTTTGAGTGAGCTCTTCAATTTGCTCATCTGTTGTGCATCCTATGTCGCTGAGTCTGCACGCCATACCCATTCTTATTTTCATGGCAGTAATTTCGTCTGCCATTTTGTATGCATCCTCAAATCCGCAATCTCTTGCAAACGCCAGCAATCTGCCGTCCTCGTCGGCATATTTTGCGTTGAAGCGAACAAAATAGTCAAGCGTGAATGCGCACGCCTCACCGTGAGGCACACCGTAAATATTTGTGAGCGGGAACGAGCAGGCGTGTGAGCCTGTTGTGCGCGGATGACTGAATGCAACACCGGCAACGATTGAAGCCTCTGCCATTTTTTCTCTCGCCTCAAGGTCCTGCGGATTGTTATACGCCCTGTCGAGCCACTCAAAAACGAGCCTTGCCGAATGAACGGAGCATGCAGAGCAAATAGGCTGATGAATCGTTGCCCAATAGCTTTCAATTGCATGAGAAAGCACATCAAGTCCCGTTGAAGCGGTAACGCGCTGCGGCACCGTTAATGTTAATTCGGGATCAACGACTGCGATTTTAGGATACATGGCAGGATCGTTCATAGGATTTTTCAAATTCTTTTGAACATCTGTTAAAACCGCGATATTCGTAACCTCGGAGGCGGTGCCGGAGGTTGTTGCAACGGCAATCATGGGAATTGCCTCGTCGGCGCAAACCTGCCTGCCCTCACTGTGATACTCGCGGATTTTTGAATTGCCCTTTGCAATTGCACACGCCGCCTTACAGCAATCCATCGGCGAGCCTCCGCCGAGCGCTACGGCAAAGTCGGCACCCTCGCTTCTCATAAGCGCAACGCAATCGTCAACATTGTCTGTTGTAGGATTTGGGCGCACATCGCTGAAAACAGCGGTAATCAAGCCGTTTGAAAGCTTAACAAATTCATCGGCAACGCCGTTTTTTGTGAAGCTTTTGCCGCATACAAGCACACCCCTTGTACCGCCTATTTCCTTAATATATTCTTCAAGATTATTCCTTTTACCTACGCCGAAAACAAGCTTTACCGGCAAATTAAATTCCCAATTCATGCTATCACCTGCTATATAATATTTGTGTCGAAATTTGTTGAAATCACCTTTTCAACAAGCTTTTCAGTCGGAAAATCCATGTATATAGTACCATAATACCTTTTACTGTCAAGGCTGTAATCATCAAACATGCGGTTGATATATTTTGCATTGCCCTTAGGTCCCTTAAGTCCGCCTGCCGTTGAAAGATAATTGACGATATACTTACCGTTAAACTCTGTCATTGAGTCAAGAAACGGCTTAATCACATCGTTCCATCTTGGCTTTGGCTTATATTTAAACCTGTCCTGCACGGTAAATGTCATACTGCCTGCTTCAAGCTCAAGCGCATCCGGCACAAGCTGAGTTTGCTCAACCCATTTGGAAAAGTCAACGCCTGTGTCGGCACCTGCATATTTGCCCTCGTCCCTTTTGCAACGCCTGATAAGTACGATTTTACCTCTCACCTCGTCAAGTGTAGGCGAGCAGTTTTTGAGATACCATTTGTCAGGATTCTTTGAAATGTATGTGCTGTAAAGATTGTCAAAGCATTTCTCCTGCTCTTTGCCGCTGTCGTTTTTGAACTGAAAAATGATTGTCTCGCTCTTATGCTCGTTTAAAAATTTGTAGCAGCAATCGAGCACATATTCCATATCCATTTGCGCGGAAAAATGATTTGCAGTGGTAAACGCCTTTGTAATCCCGTGAACCATTTTAAGCCTGCTGCCGCGAGCCTGCACCCTAATGTCAAGAGCGCGAACGCCTATGCAAAGCTGGTCGTAGATATTCATGCTTTGGCATTTTGCAAAATGAGAAAGCTGAACATACTGCGTAACGCAATCGTGTGTGCCGACAAGATTCAGGCAAAACAGCCTTCTGTCACCGTCAATTCCCGACATCCACGAATTAAGATTTAGTCCTTTCATACTTAATCACCAAAAACACTATAACATTTTTGTTGAATAATATCAATTGAAAATAGACAAAATATCCCATATAATTTAATTATATATATTATAATTTTTTACCGCGCCGCAAAAGTCGGCGGAGGGGGCAGACTTTTTATGACAATTTTTCAGGCAAAGGGTAAAATCACGGTTGCGAATGACAAGACTAATCTTATACACAGATTTGATGTGCCCGAAGGAATAAAGGCACTTAAGATTACCTACTCATACTCACCCAAAACACTTGACGACAGGGAAAAGGCTGTTGCCGTTATCAGTAAATGCTTTGAAAAATACGACGAGCGTATTATCACAAGACCGGCTGACTATTTGCCTGTTAAAAATCTTATCACGCTTTCCGTTGACTGCAACGGCGAATACAGAGGCGCGGCACACAGGCAGGATAACGAGCAGGTGCACATCATTTCCGAGGATAAGGCATCACCCGGATTTATCAAGGGCAGAGTTGATGCACTCGAATGGGACATCATGCTGAATGTGCACAGCATCAGCTGTGATGTTGACTATCAAATACTTGTGGAGGGGGAAGAGAAATAATGAGCTACCTACCATGCGAATTACACTGCCACACTGTTCACAGTGACGGTAGCTTTCAGGTAAACGAGCTTCAAAGCGAAGCAGTAAACGATCATCTTGCAGTTATTGCACTTACCGACCACAACACATTTTCTGGCTATGACGAGGTCGATGAAGGCATTATACCTGTAATCAAGGGTATTGAATGGACCACATATTTCGGCCACATGCTTGTGCTCGGCGCAGGTAGCTTTGTCGATTGGCGAAGCGCTGTGCCCGACAACATTGATGACAAAATTAAAGAGGTTAAGGCGGTAGGCGGCGTTGTAGGCATTGCACACCCATACCAAATCGGCAGTCCCGTATGCACGGGCGGACGATGGGAGTTCAATGTTAAGGACTGGCGAAGCGTTGACTATATCGAGGTATGGCACGACGACATGAATGCCATAAAAAACGAAAACAACAGAGCGCTTGAAATGTGGACCTCTCTTTTAGACAAGGGATACAAGATTGCCGCAACCTACGGCAGAGATTGGCACGGCGCAGGCAAGAATGGTGTCTTCGGCTGTACATACCTTGACCTTGATGAGATTGATGCTAAAAGCGCAATCAGGGCTATCCGTATGGGCAAAAGCGTTATTTCCTGCGGTGCAAAATTCTTTTTCAGAGTTCACAGACACGGTGTAACATCGTCTATCGGTGACACGGTAAAAAAAGGAAGCTACACTGTAAGCTTTTTCACAGACCTCCACTCAAGGCAAAAGGACGCCGGCGACGAGTCTGTTATCTACAAGGAAATCAGGATTGTTACTAACGGCTCAAGGGTTGTATTGAAAACGCGTTACGACGAAAGGCATGTTAGACTTAAGCTTGAGCCTAACCATTGGTACAGGGCAGAGCTTTGGGGTACCGTTGACGGTGAGCCGAGAGCGCTTGCCATCACCTCTCCTATTTACTGCGAATAAAGATTTAACTTAAATTTAACATAAATCTGTTTTAAATTTAACCATACACATATAGAATTGCGGTGTTGATGTCATTTAATGTAAATTTAACATGAATAAAACACAAATATAATGTGCGAGGTATAGTATATGACTATATTTAACATCTTAACTCTGCTCGGCGGACTTGCTTTGTTCCTCTTTGGTATGAACACGATGGGCTCCAGCCTTGAAAAAATGAGCGGCGGTAAGCTTGAGGGTATCCTTGAGCGAATGACAAATACGAGAATTAAGGGCGTACTGCTCGGTACTGCCGTAACGGCGCTCATTCAGTCGTCAGGTGCCGTTACCGTTATGGTAGTCGGCTTTGTAAACAGCGGAATTATGGAGCTCGGTCAGGTAATAGGCATCGTTATGGGCGCTCATGTGGGCACAACAGTTACTGCATGGCTTCTTTCCTTAACCGGTATTGAGGGCTCAAGCATGATTTTAAGCCTAATGAAGCCAAGCTCGTTTGCTCCTGTTCTTGCGTTTATCGGCATCATTCTTGTAATGTTCTTTAAAAGCGAGAAGAAAAAGAGCATCGGCGCAATTCTTTTAGGCTTCGGCACACTTATGATTGGTATGTCAACCATGAGCGACGCTATGTCTGTGCTTAAGACAATGCCTGAATTTACAAGCCTTTTAACTAAATTCTCAAACCCTGTGCTCGGAGTATTGGCAGGTACCTTGCTTACTGCGGCTATTCAAAGCTCATCTGCATCGGTCGGTATTCTTCAGGCGCTTTCAACAACAGGCTCTATCACGGTTGCTGCCGCGTTCCCTATTATTTTAGGTCAAAACATCGGCTCATGCGTGCCTGTTCTTCTATCATCAATCGGCACAAGCAAAAACGCAAAGCGTACCGCAGGTGTTTATTTAACCTTCAGCGTTATAGGTGTTATCGTTGCAATGGTGCTCTTCTACGGCGTGAATGCAATATTCGGTCTGCCCTTTATCAACAAGACCGTAAGCCCTGTTTCCATCGCTGTTATCCACAGTGCGTTCAACATTTTTGCAACAATCATTCTCTTCCCGTTCGGCAAGCAGCTTGAAAAGCTTATGTGCTTCATCATCAAGGACGACAAGAAGAAGGCTGAAGAAAAGAACTCTGCACTCGTTGAGGAGCGTTTCCTTCTTTCACCTGCTTATGCAATTGATAAGATTAAGGAAAGAAGCGACGAGATGGCGAATCTTGCAAAGGAAAATATTTTGCTTTCACTTGATTTCATAAAGACATACAGCTCTAAAAAGGACGAGGCAATCAAGGCAAACGAAAAGATGCTTGATGCATTCGAGGACGAGCTTGAAACATATCTTGTAAAAATCAACGCCATGGAGCTGAGTGTTGACGAGTCTATGCGATTGAGCAAGCTTAGTCATGCAATCGGCAACTTTGAACGTATCGGCGACTACGGTGTTAACATTCTCAAAACAAAGAGAAAGATGCACAAGGAGAATATCCATTTCTCCGACGAGGCAAACAAGGAGCTTGATGTTATGGCTGCTGCGGTTAAGGAGATTGTTGAAAGCTCTACTGTCGCATTCATCAACGATGACATTGAACTCGCGCAGACTATTGAGCCGCTTGAGCAGGTTATCAACAACCTTAAGGCTCAGCTTCGCGCTCTTCATTCAAAGAGAATGGAGGCAGGCGAATGCACTATTGAAAACGGCATGCTCTTCTTTGACATTGTAAATTCTTTTGAGAGAATTGCCGACCACTGCTCAAATCTTGCAGTTTGCATTATTGAGCTTTCGCAGGGAAGCTATCAAACACACAGCTATCTTAAGGGTGTTAAAAATTCAAGCAACAAGACCTTTATGGAGCAGTTTGAATCATACTTAACAAAATACGAATTGAAATAAATGAGGTATATCAATGGCTGAAAAACAGCTTGTTTATGTCGTAGAGGACGACACATCAATACGAGAGCTTGAGCTTTATGCGCTCAAAAACAGTGAATTTGATGTTGACGGATTTGAAAGCGCGTCGGAGCTATACAAGGCTCTTGGCGATAGGATTCCGGACATTTTGCTTCTTGACATAATGCTTCCGCAGGACGACGGACTCAAAATATTAACAAGGATTAGGAATTCTGCGGAATATCACGACCTGCCGATTATTATGGTGACTGCGAAAACGAGTGAGATTGACGCGGTCAAGGGGCTTGACATGGGCGCTGACGACTATATCACAAAGCCGTTTGGAGTTATGGAGCTTGTGTCAAGAGTTAAGGCAGTGCTTAGGCGCACTCATTCTTCACACGCAAAAAAAGAGGTGCTTAGGTTCAGGGATATTGTGATTGACGAAAGCAGGCATATTGTTGCTGCAGCCGGTAAAGAGGTTGAGCTGACCTATAAGGAGTATGAAATACTAAAGCATTTAATTACCAACAACGGCATTGTTTTAACAAGAGACAGGCTCATGGAAATTATTTGGGGATATAACTTTGAGCAGGGCAACAGAACTGTTGATGTTCACATTCAATCACTGCGCAAAAAGCTCGGCGAATCGGGTGATTGCATAAAAACAGTGCGCAATGTAGGCTACAAGGTTGGTGATTGATTGACAAGGAAAACCTTAAAGCAAATTCTTGTTTTCGGAATTACAATTATTCTTGCAACAACAATAGTTTCGTTGTCTGCTTTTTATTCATACAGTGACGATCAGGTTAAGAAGAGCCTTGTTATTGTTGAGGAAATAGTTGAGGCGGAGATAAAAGAAAGCGGCGATTTCAGCTTCATAAACAAAATGACGATTGACTCAGGCACAAGAGTAACTCTTGTTTCATCCGACGGCACAGTGCTTGCTGACAGCACTAAAAATCCCGCCGAAATGGAAAATCACAAAAGCAGGCTTGAGATAAAGGAGGCGCTTGAAAAGGGCGTTTCCTCCTCTGTAAGAAAATCCAAAACATTAAATCAAAACACATATTATTTTGCAAAGCTGATTGACAACAGTATGGTGCTTCGTGTATCTACACAGGCAAAGGGAATTGTCAGCTTTGCTTCGGATATTGCGCTTTATATAGGAATAGTCATTGCAATTATGGCGGCGGCGGCAATTTTTATCAGTATAGGGCTTACAAAAAACATTGTTAAGCCGATTGAAAGACTCGGTGCCGACCTTAACAATATCAGCGAGGAAAACACGTACGACGAGCTTAAGCCGTTTGTGCGCAAGCTGCTTGAGGAGCAGGAAAAGCGTAGAAAAACCGACAAGCAGAAAAAGCAGTTTACGGCAGATGTATCACACGAGCTGAAGACTCCCCTAACCTCCATTGCAGGCTATGCCGAGTTGATTGAGACAGGACTTGCTCGCGAGGAGGACATTAAGCCGTTTGCCTCGGTAATAAGAAAGCAGGCACTTAGGCTTGTGTCGCTGAGCGAGGACATCATTCGCCTTTCTCAAATGGAGGATACGGATGAAACTCACAACATTTCGTTTGCTTCAATAGATTTGTATGCAAAGGCAGTTGAATGTGTTGACAGCCTTGCCATAAATGCAAAAAATAAAAATGTTACACTCACTCTCGAGGGCAGCGAGTGCTATATCCGTGCCAACGACTCACTGCTTGAGGAGCTGATTTATAACCTTGTTGACAACGCTATTCGCTACAACAGGGAAAACGGAAGTGTTACGGTTAGCGTTTGCCCGTTGGAAAACGGCGGCAGGCTTACTGTTAAGGACACGGGAATAGGAATAAAAAAAGAATATCAGGACAGAATTTTCGAGCGCTTCTTCCGCGTTGACAAAAGCAGAAGCAAGGCAACCGGAGGCACGGGACTGGGACTCGCAATCGTTAAGCATATCGTTGGATTACACGGCGCAGAGCTTGAAATTGACAGCGAAATCGGCTTAGGAACCACAATTACAATAACTTTTAATAACCTAAATGAAAAAAATGTATTGAAAAATGAGTGATTATAGTATCTGTCTCTTATACACATCTCCGAGCCCACGAGACAAGAGGCA
>CAMGDK010000041.1 GCA_946042285.1 uncultured Clostridia bacterium
TTGCCTCTTGTCTCGTGGGCTCGGAGATGTGTATAAGAGACAGCAATAAAACAAAAAATGCGGCAGAAACAATCCACCGCATTACAAAATAATTTAAGCGCCTCTAATCTCGCTGCATCTGTTAAGAAGCTCATACCATCTACGGTCAACTTCCTTTTGGAACGCATCAATCATCCACTCGTTTTCAGGCTTAAACATGTGCTTAAATCTACCCTGCTTAACAAGCCACTCCTCAATCGGAACATAGTTTTTCGGTTCGTAGTTAAGAATCCATGTGCCGTCAACGACCTCAAATAACGGCCAATAACGAGTTTCAACAGCAAGCTTACAAATCTCGATAATATCAGGAGTGTTGTATCTCCAACCTCTTGGACACGGAGCCATAATATTGAGGAAGGCAGCACCCTTTGTATAGATTGCTTTTTCGGATTTCTTATACAAATCCTTAAAGTTTTGAACAAATGTTGTCTGTGCAACATAAGGGACCTGATGTTCGGCAATGATTGCTGCAAGATCCTTTCTGTACTGCGGCTTACCCGTTGAATCAGTGCCGACAGGTGTAGTTGTTGTATCGGCAAACATAGGTGTTGCAGAGGAACGCTGAATACCGGTATTCATATAAGCACCGTTATCGTAGCAAACATAAACCATGTCGTGACCTCTCTCCATAGCACCGCTGAGAGACTGGAAGCCGATATCGTATGTACCGCCGTCGCCGCCGAATGTAATAAACTTAAATGTATCGTCAAGCTTACCCTTTCTTCTAAGCGCGTTATATGCACCCTCTACACCTGACATTGTTGCACCCGCATTTTCAAATGCGTTATGAATATAACTGTCCTGATAAGCTGTGTAAGGATACATAAAGGTTGAAACCTCAAGACAACCGGTTGCGTTGCCGATAACCGCCTTATCACCCGGCTTGAGAGCCTTAAGTACATTTCTTACTGCGATGGTACCACCGCATCCGGCACACATTCTATGACCGCCGGCAAGGCGCTCTTCTCTGCTAACAAATTCTTTGAAATTATACATAACTAAGCACCCTCCTCTTATTCTCTTACGCCTAAATAGCGATAAGGATTTGTTACCTCACCTGCTTCGGCAATTTTCTCAAGCTCTTTATAAACGCCTATCATGTCCGATACCTTGACATCTCTGCCGCCAAGACCATACACATAGTTAACAGTGAGAGCATCCGACTTTGCTCTGTATAGAGCTGTTGTAACCTCAGAGCCGATCGGACCGCAGCTGTCATTATATGACTCTGTTCTGTCCATAAGCGCTACGACCTTAACATTCTTAAGTGATTCGGCTATTTCTTCTGCAGGGAACGGACGGAACAAGCGTATCTTAATAAGACCTGCCTTTACGCCCTGCTCGCGAAGCTCGTCAACGGCATCCTTTGCAGTACCTGCTGCCGAGCCTATAATTACAACGGCGTACTCTGCGTCATCCATTTTGTACTCTTCAAACAATCCGTACTCCCTACCGGAAAACTTTGCGTATTCCTTGGCAACATCAAGAGTAACCTGCTTTGCATTCTTAAGAGCCTCTGCCTGCGCTCTCTTTGCTTCAAAGTAGTAATTTGTAACACTGTAAGGACCGACAGCCATTGGACATTCGGGATTAAGAAGATAGTTTTCAGGCTCATATTCACCGACAAAATTCTTAACATCCTCATCATCGTTAAGCTCAATGTTTTCAACGGCGTGAGATGTAATAAATCCATCCTGACAAATCATAACCGGAAGCTTAACATCCTTGTGCTCTGCTATACGATAAGCCATACATAGATTATCATATACCTCTTGGTTGTTTTCGGCATATATTTGAATCCAACCCGAATCTCTTGCGCCCATAGAATCACTGTGATCGCAATTGATATTGATAGGACCGGAAAGTGCTCTGTTTACAAGTGTAAGCACGCAAGGCAATCTGTTTGATGCCGCGAGATAAAGCTCCTCCCACATAAGTGCCATACCTGCCGATGAAGTAGCAGTAACACTTCTTGCGCCGGCAGCCTGTGCACCGATAACCGCAGACATGGCAGAATGCTCCGATTCAACAGGTATAAACTCACTGTCAACCTTACCATTAGCAACAAGCTTAGAAAAATACTGAGGAATTTCGGTTGAAGGGGTAATCGGGAAGGCAGCCATTACATCCGGATTGATTTGACGAAGTGCCTCGGCTACTGCTTCGTTACCGCTTAATCTATCTTTTCTTGACATATTATTTTACCCCCTTCATTGTAATTGCACCGACATGGCAATTCTTTACACAGATACCGCAACCCTTGCAATGATCGTAATCAAAAGGTCCTCTTTTTCCGTCAATTACAGGGATACAGCTATCAGGACAAACGGGAACGCACATTAAACAGTTAATGCACTTATTCTCGTCAATTTCAGGTTTATGAGAGCTCCACTCACCTGTATTGAACTCCTCGGAGGTTTTTGAGCCGTAAATTTGCATACCTTCGGTCAATTCCTGCCAAGTGCAACCGAGGTGAAGCTTATTAACATCTGATTTCATTTTGTTACCTCCTTACTTTACTTCATCAAAAGCCATCTTAAGAGCATTCATATTGCCCTCAATAACCTCAGGCTTTGAAGAGAATTTATGCATGAACGAATTTTCCATCTCAAGTAAAAATGTTTCCTTATCCATAACTCCGGAAACCTTAACCACAGCAGCAAGCATCGGTGTATTAGGGAAGTATTTACCAAGACATTCCTCTGACACCTTTCTTGCGTTAATTCTGTAAATTCTGCCCTTAAAATTCGGCAGCTTTGCCTTGATTTCCGACGATGACTTCGAGGTATTGATAATGATAGCGCCATCCTCTTTAATTCCTTCCGTTACATCAACTGTATCAAGAAGTCCCGAATCTACAACTACAACATAATCAGGATCATAAATATTTGAGTGAACCCTAATTTCCTCTGAGCTTATTCTGTTATAAGCAGTAATAGGTGCACCCATCCTTTCAGGACCGTATTCAGGAAAGCCCTGAACATACTTACCCGTTTTAAATGCTACATCGGCAAGAAGAAGAGCCGCAGTCTTTGCACCCTGTCCGCCTCTGCCGTGCCAACGGATTTCTACTAAATCTGACATTTTTCTTCCCTCTTTCTAAAAAAATAAGCCTCCTTACCCTAAGGTAAAGAGGCGATAATATACTACCGTGGTACCACTCTTTTTCGCTTTAAAAAGCGCACTTCATATACTTAAGCTACAAGCTTGCATACACTATCCCTGTAACGGAGGCAACCGTCCGCACTTACTAAAAAACATTCAGTACAGCCACTCAGAGAGGATATTCTGCCTTACAAGATATTGGCTCTCACCACCCGCCAACTCTCTGAAATCAATGATAAAACAGACATTGTTCTCTTCAATGTGTTAATATTTGTATATATAATAATACTATGATTTGGATTTGTCAAGATTTTTTTGTTTTTACAGACACAACATCCGAATATGAAGAATCAAGACTGCCGTTACTGTAAGCTTTTATCTTATAATAATACTTTTTGTTTGACTTTACATTTGTGTCCTTATATGATTTTTTGCTCGACGACAGTGTTGCAATGAGCTCATAATTTGAGCCTTTTTTTGTGCTTCTGTAAATATAGTAGCCTGACGCATCCTCGTTTTGTGTCCATTTAAGGTTGACGGCTTTTTTGCTGTAAGCACTGATTTTAAAGCCCTCGACAGCTTTTGCTCTGTCAACCTGAATATACATACTGTCAACAGCAACGATTCTTCCCTCTGCTACCGCTACCGCATAAACCATGCTGCTTGCAGTTTTTAGATAGCTTTGTTTGTAGGAATAACCGTTTGTTACTTTTTTGTTTTTGATATACGGCACGCCTGTTGAATAGTAAATTGATGCATTCAGTATATCGGTAACTATGTCAACGCTTTTACCGCCGGGCACATCAGTTGCGATAATATTTATTGATGAGCCGTTTTTCTCATCACATATTTTTGATAGCTTTATAGGCAAAACCATATCGACAGGATTGCTGTTATCGGCTTTATAGGTATTAGATGCCGATTCAAACAGGCAATATAATTTACCGCCGCTTACAAAGGTTTGCTGAAGCATCGGAGGACACGCGAGAACATTATCAAGCGTTTTGGTTCCTGTTAATTCGTCAAAAACATAGGAATACAAATATGAACAATATACATTTTTACTTTCATTTCTGCCGTATGAAACGGAAACGAAAAGGCGTGTTTTTCCTTTGTAATTTGTTATAGTTATTCCCTGAGTGTAATTAGGTAGATTAAATTTATAATTAAACGAAAGCGAATAAGATTTCGTTACGGAATTATAGTAAGGTGTATAGCAATAAGCGACACTGTTGTTACCCGTATCAAAGCAGGACATATACACCTTTCCGTTTTTATAGGTAACACCGGATGTATTGGGTATTTCAACATCCGATGTTGATTTTGAAACAGTATATTCGATTTTTATAAAATCACTGCTAAAGCTCATATATTTATTAAAATCCGCAATCGAAATAACACCAACACATTTATCGGATGCTTTAGTAACTAAAATCAGGTCATTCAACGAATCATAAGCTATTCCGCCTACATGGTAGGAATCAGGCAGTATCAGTGTTTTGACTAATCTTTTGTTGTAATCAAGAACATAAATTACCGATTTAGCGTCCTCGGTTTCATCATAGGCAGTAATCAGCGTATAATGACCGACAGTGCACATTGCCTGGGGAATCATTGTTTCGGATGATCTGTAAAACTTCAAATTTTTATCATAGGAGGCAGTGCTGTTAAGACCGGGTATATAAAAAGCTCCCTCTGCAAGCTTATTGTTAAACTCTGTGTAAGGTGCTAATGAAGTATAAGAGTCAACTCCGGCAGCTGCCTCCTGTGTAGTTATAGTTAAAGCCGAAACAGGAAAAGCGGAATATACAAGTGTACAGAACACAAGCAATGTACTAATAACCGACAATATTTTTTTCATGTATAATATACCTCAAAACAAAAAATATACTCCCATTATTATAGGAGTATATTTTTAAGTTGTCAAATGAATTAAAACAAAATTTATAATTTGTTACTAACTTGGGGACAGTTTTTAATACATTCCGCCGCCCTGTGCAGCTGCAAGAGCTGCTGCCTGTGCAGCGTCTGCCTGCGGATCCTTAATATCTGTTACAAGTGATTCTGTTGTAAGAACCATTGAAGCAACAGAGGCTGCGTTTTGAATTGCAGAACGGGTAACCTTTGCAGGATCAACAATACCCTCACCGATCATATCGCAATACTTGTTATCGGCAAAGTTATATCCGTATCCAATCTTATCCGAATTCTTAATCTTATCAACAATTACTGAGCCTTCAAGACCGGCATTAAGAGCAATATGGCGAACAGGCTCTTCAAGTGACTTAAGAACGATAGCTACGCCTGTCTTGAAATCCGCGTCATCTGTGTCCAAAAGTGCTTCAACTGCAGGAATTGCGTTGATAAGAGCAACACCGCCGCCTGCAACAATGCCCTCTTCTACTGCTGCCTTTGTAGCTGCAAGTGCATCCTCAATACGAAGCTTTTTCTCCTTCATTTCAGTTTCGGTTGCGGCACCAACCTTGATAACTGCTACACCGCCTGCGAGCTTTGCAAGACGCTCCTGAAGCTTTTCTCTGTCAAAATCAGATGTAGAAGCCTCAATAGCTGTCTTAATCTGAGCAACTCTGTTTTTGATTTCGTCGCCGTTACCTGCACCGTCAACAATAATTGTGTTTTCCTTTGTGACCTTAACCTGACGAGCCTTTCCAAGCATAGCCATAGTAGCATCCTTAAGCTCGAGTCCGAGATCCGATGTAATTACCTGACCGCCTGTAAGAATAGCAATATCCTGAAGCATATCCTTTCTTCTGTCGCCGAAGCCGGGAGCCTTAACGCATACGCATGTAAATGTGCCTCTAAGCTTATTAAGAAGGATTGTTTGAAGAGCTTCACCCTCAACATCCTCAGCAACGATTACAAGCTTCTGTCCCGACTTAAGAACAGACTCAAGAAGAGGAAGAATGTCTTGAACAGACGAAATCTTTTTATCGGTAATAAGAAGCATAGCGTCATCAATAACTGCTTCCATCTTGTCTGTATCTGTTACCATGTATGGTGAAATGTATCCACGGTCAAATTGCATACCTTCAACTACTTCGCATACTGTGTCGGCAGTCTTTGACTCTTCAATAGTGATAACACCGTCTGCCGAAACCTTATCCATAGCATCTGCGATAAGCTCACCGACATACTCATCGGCAGCAGATACAGTTGCTACTCTTGCAATGTCAGCCGATCCGTTAACCTGCTGCGAATTACCCTTAACAGCATCAACAGCGGCGTCAACAGCAGCTTTAATACCGTTTTTAACAGCCATGGGATTTGCACCGGCTGCAACATTCTTCATTCCCTCACGAACGAGTGCCTGTGCAAGAAGAGTAGCAGTTGTTGTACCGTCTCCGGCATCGTCGTTTGTTTTTGATGATACCTCTTTAACGAGCTGTGCGCCCATATTTTCAAATGGGTCCTCAAGCTCAATTTCCTTTGCAATGGTTACACCGTCATTTGTGATGAGCGGTGAGCCGTATTTTTTATCAAGAACAACATTTCTGCCCTTTGGACCTAATGTTATTTTTACTGTGTTTGCAAGCTTATCAATGCCTGCCTGAAGAGCCTTTCTTGCGTCTTCACCGTAAATAATATCCTTTGCCATAATACAAATACCTCCAATATTACTCAACTACTGCAAGAATATCCTTGACAGAAGCAATTGTGTATTCCTCACCGTCAAGCTTAACCTCAGTGCCTGAATACTTTGCAATAATAACCTTGTCGCCCGCTTTGACTGTCATTGGGTTTTCCTCTGTACCGGGACCTACTGCAACGACCTCACTCATTTCAGGCTTCTCCTGTGCCGATGCGGCGAGAATAATACCGCTTTTTGTGGTTTCCTCAGCCTCAAATGACTTAAGCAATACTCTGTCTGCAAGTGGTTTAATAGTCATAATATATCACCTCTATAAAATAAATTACCATTCAATTAGCACTCTTGTACTTCGAGTGCTAACGATTATTATTTTAGCAAATTATTTCCATTTGTCAATAGTATTAACAAATTATTCAAAAAAATAAAACCTTTCTTTACAATAATAGTGGAGAAAGGCTTTATTTATGATACATATTACTTTGTTTTTGCGCTCACAGACTTAGACCAGTCAGAGTATATTTTTTTATTTTTACCGTTTATCTGTTGGTATTTGTAGGTCCTTATGCGAACATAATATTTCTTCTTTGATTTTAATGATTTTATCTTAACTGATGATGATTTGCTACCTTTTTTAGTAATTGTTTTTTTATTCTTTTTAAAACTTTTATCGGTAGCGATTTGTATTTGATAGCCGTCTGTAGAAGTAACCTTCTTCCAATAAGCAGTTATCATTTTCTTGGTTCCCTTTGCCTTGGTAATCTTTGTGGATTTAGGCTTAGATTTGGAAGCCACAGAAGAATTATTGCTTACAGTATTGTTGTTATTTTGATTATTGTTAACAATATTATTGTCGGTATTTGAATTATTTACATTATTATTTGTTTTGGCATTAAATTCATTTTGTGTAATAACGAATGTAGGTGCTTCTGTTGTAATAAAGCCTGAATCGTTAATATGACTATCAATCAATTCATAGCCCGGCAACACATCAACGGCAACAACCGCATCATAATCATTGGGTGAAGTGTAGCTGTCGTTCATAGTGTAAAAGCTTCCGAATTCCTGAACCCAAAATGTGTATTCACCTACACACGCAAAGCCTACGCCTACACTGTCATATTGATCAGAAAGCATATTTCTTCTGTGTCCCTGACCTTTATAGTCTTTATCATCCTCTTTCCAAGCAATAAACGCTTGAGTCGAATCAACAAAGGAATTAATACCATAAGCAATGTTTTCACCGCACGATTTATAATCAATACCTGCATACTCAAGCAATGTATGGCAAGGATTACCGTTAGGACGGTAATGGCTGAAATTTATTGCTATTTCCGCAGCCCTTTGCATTGCAATCCTTTCAAGCTGATAATTATATGTAAGAGGCTTCAATCCGGTAACCTGATTCTTTTGTGTATTGCTTTCGTTCCAATACCATGTTTCGTTACCTGTTCTGAACGAATTGATTTGATCAAGCATTTTCCTTGCCTCTGTTTGATTGAACCTCACCTTGACATTATATGACTTCATACTTTCATCCGCGATGGTTGTAATGCTTGCAACCGTAAACGAAGTCATTAGTATAATCAACGCCATAAAAAAGCTTAATATTTTTTTCATTTAAATCACCTCTGTTCAATGATGCACACTGCATGCGCAGCTATACCCTCTTTTGCTCCCGTAAATCCTAAGCCCTCTTCAGTCGTCGCCTTTACGGAAACGCAATCAATATCCACATCACATGCTTTTGCTATATTTTCTCTCATTTTTAATATATGAGGAGCCATTTTTGGAGCTTGTGCAAGGATTGTTGAATCAATATTTACTATTCTGTACCCTTTTTCTTTAAGTTGCCTTACAACCTCCTCAAGAAGCTTAAGGCTGTCTGCGCCCTTCCACCTATCGTCTGTGTCAGGAAAAAGATGACCGATGTCACCCATTGCAGCAGCGCCGAGAAGAGCATCTGAAATTGCATGAAGAAGAACATCGGCATCACTGTGACCTAATAAACCGACCGGACTCGGTATGTCAACACCGCCTATAATGCACCTTCTGCCTTCAACAAGCTTGTGAACATCGTAGCCGTGACCTATTCTCATAATCAATCACCTCTAAAGCTTAATATACCTTCTGCAACAGTAATATCCTCGGGTGTTGTAATCTTGATGTTAGTATATTCGCCGATAACAACACTTACTTTTCCGCCGATATTTTCAATCAGCCTGCAATCATCTGTAAAATCCAAGCCCTCGGATTTGGCTTTAACACACGCCTTAAGATATGTTCCAAAATCAAAAACCTGCGGTGTTTGAATTGCAATAAGACTTGACCTTTCGGGAGTATCCGTAATTACCAAATCATCGTTAACTACCTTAATTGTGTCCTTTACTCTTACACCGACTGCTGCAGCATTAGTTTCCTTTGCTTTGTTTATTGTATCAATAATTTCTTTTTCTGTTACAAGAGGTCTTGCGCCGTCATGAATAACAAGCAAATCACACTCATCAATTGTGTCAACAACATTCATAACACTTTCCTGACGGGTAGCACCGCCAAAGCAATATGAAATATCGTATTTTGACAGCACCTCTTCAAATTGCTCAAGATCCTCCTGACGACATGCAACAATTATCTCGTTTATCTGACTGATTTTTGAAAAGACATCAACCGTTCTTTCAATAACAGTTTTTCCGTTTATCTCAAGAAGCAATTTGCTTTTATCCGCTCTCATTCTTGTTGAGTTACCTGCGGCAAGTATAACAGCAATATTATTCATATTTCAACCCCTCAATTTCCTCGATAGTAGGTGTTGCAAATTCAGTATTATATGTTTCATATATTACGAATCCCGGCTTTGCACCGTTAGGCTTTTTAATGTTTTTAACAAGAGTATAATCAACTGCAACATTTGACGACTCACGAGCCTTACTAAAATATGCGGCAATAACGGCGCAATCATGAATTGCCTCATCGGTTATCTGCGTACCTGATGTATCACAAACAACATGACTTCCCGGTACACTCTGCGTATGAAACCAAGTGTCGTAGTTTTTCGCCGTCTTAAGTGTCAAACGGTCGTTCATAACATTATTTCTACCAACATAGACATCAAAGCCGTCACGCGTTTTAAAATGCAAAGGCTTTAACGCCTTTTGCACTTTCTTATTACCCACGCTATGCTTTATATATCCCTGAGATGCAAGTTCAGTCTTAATTTCGGTAATTTCGGCATCTGTTTGAGCGCGGGTAAGTGCATCCGAAACAGTATCAAAATACTCTACCTCTTCCTTTGCCGCCTTAATGAAATCATGCAGCTTTGACTGTGCAATTTGCTTTTTTCTGTATTCCTTATAATATCTTTGAGCGTTTTGATTCGGTGTTAAAAGTATATCTGCAGGTATTCTGACAATCTCATTGTTATTATAATAGTTTTCAAGATCGTAGTAAGGCATCCCCTTTTCCAATCTATACATATTAGCACTAATCAAATCTGCAAAAAGCTTATAGGTTTCCTTATCTTCACAGCTTTTAAGCTCCTGCTCTCTGTTAGCAAGCTTACGCACAGACCTTTCCTGAAGCGAAGATACAAGCTTAAACAAATCGTTGCTTCTCGCTTTAATTCGCATCAGTCGTACCTTTTCATAATAAAAGAAATCAAGAAGCTGTGAAAATGTATCATAATGCTTAATTTGTGCAGCAGAGCCATACTGCTTAATATCAATAAAAGAAAAGTCCTTTGGTGAATCAACAATGACAACAGTCGGGATGGGATTTAATGCATTTAGCTTAAAGTCCTCAACACAAAGACCGTTTTCAATTTCTCTGCAAACAATCGGCGACACACCTTTAAGAGTATCAAGTGAAGCCTTATACAGTCCTTTATTACTATTGTATATTTTGTGTTTAATCAGTTCAATATCATTATCAAAAATATTTAGCTTGTCTTGCTGTGGCGGAGCGATATATTTTACACCCGGCATAATCTCTCTAACCTGTGACTTACTCTCGTCAACATGCTTCATCGAGTCGATAATTCTATCATTTTTATCCAAGAAAATAATATTTGAATATCTACCCATTATTTCAATAACAAGTGAAAAATTGGTTTTGTCTGCTAACTCATCGGTACCGCTGAAATTAAGCCTTAATATTCTTTCAAGATTGTCCTGCTCAATAGAGTCAAGCCAAGCACCCGTAAGCCTTTTGCGAAGCATTAAGCAAAACATCGGCGGCTTACTTGGATTCTCAGGCGGAAAATCAGTAAAGTGTATCCTTGCGCTATCAGCATTACATGACAGCAAAAGCTTATAATTACCCTCTCTTGAACGAAGAGAAATTACTATCTCGTCTCTTGAAGGCTGGTGAATTTTATCAACTCTGCTTCCTACCGCATTTTTTTCTATTTCGTTTTTAAGATGATATAAAAATATTCCGTCAAGTGCCATAATTAAATATCCATAACCGAATTAGTTTGATTAGCAGAAATAAATTCTACATCCTTAAACTCCTCGGCAAGTCTGTCCATAAGCATTAAAAACGGCATATTCTCTGTCTCAAAATGACCTGCCGATATAACAGGAAAACCTGCCTCGGATGCATCAAGCATTTCATGATACTTAAGATCTCCCGTAACAAAGCAATCGGCATTTTCCATTGCAACGCCGACAAACTCGGAGCATGCACCGCCGCCTACTGCAACTGTTTCGATAATTTTTTCACTGTCTGTATATCTTATCCCCTTGCAATCAAGAGCTTGCGCGACAAGCTCTGCAAAATCGTCAATGCTCATCGGATTTGACAGTCTGCCGGCAACAACAAAGCCGCCGTCAAGCCTTACCGTATCGGCAAGTCCGAGAATAGCTGCAAGGCAGTCGTTTATCCCGCCTTGCGCCTTATCATAGCTTGTATGTGCACTTATAACCGAAATATCATTTGAGATAAGCTTATATACATTTGAATTCTTTTCGACCGATTTTATTGCGCTGAATATTATCGGATGATGAGTGATAATCAGGTCCGCTTTGCTTTCAATAGCAAAA